>CBDTVC010000400.1:0-4007 GCA_965363925.1 uncultured bacterium
GCTTCCTCACGCGTCTTTGGAGTGTATGCCCCACGACGACGGACTCGGCGCCAAAGGCCTCAATCGCGCGAGCGACCTCGTCTTGGCTCAGGCTGTCCTTGAAATACCCGCGGTACCACATCGGCCCTGTGCGTGCACTCAGCAGAAGATCCTCGTCACCTCGGTCCGGGCGTGGGAAGTAGGCCTGCCGGTAGGTGGGTCGCAGGAGCCCGTTGACGTCTTCGACGGAGTAGCCTAGTTCTGCGAGGCCAGGGTGCAGCCCGCCGTGCACGAACAGGTTCCCATTGATGCGCTCCATCATGTTCTTGCGTGTCATCCAGCGCCCTAACAGCGCATCGTCACCGTAGAGATCGGAATGCTGCATACCCAAGATTGCAGCGGCGTAGCCGTAACGGGGCGCAGCGTCCTCGTAGTCGCCATAGAGGGTCTTGAGTTCGTGGTTGCCTAGAATGAAATGCACGTGCCCACCCTGAGCTCGGGCCTCGTTCTCCAACTTGTAGATAAACCAGAGTACTTGCGTGGTCGAGGCGCCGCGGTCAACGAAATCGCCGACGAGCACGAGGTGCCCCCGACCGTACGTCCACTGCAGCGCGCCGTCGACGACGCCGTGCGCAATGAGAAGGTCGCGGAAGCCGAAGAAGCCACTTTCGATGTCCGACACTGCGAACACGGGCTGGCCGTCGTCGTAGAGCGCCGGAGGTGACGCGGTCTCTGGGTAGACGTCGAAGGGAAAGGAGGACCCGTCGAGTGGAAATGAGACGTCGACTGAGATAGTGTCGGTGCGTGCGTAGCCGTGCCGCTCGACCCGGAACCCCTCATCGCGGCCGCCACGGATGTATTTGACGACGACACTGTCACCCTCGATGAAAATGTGCGGTCCTTCGCCGTCAATAGTATATGCCAGATCGTTCTCGTTGTAGTGCAGATTGGCGCCGATGCTGAGTCCAAAAACAACGAGGCCGGCGAGCAGAATGAGGAAGGTGATGGAGAAGTGCTTGAGATTCGTCAGGATCAGCTTCATCGGCGCAGGAGTGGGTAGGTAACGACGGCACCGTTCTAGAACAGCGATAGGTCCCGCCGGGAGCGCCCACTACGAAAAGCGCCCCCGAAGGTTGCGACCGCGCGCCAGACGAGGAATGCGCGACGGCGGCAGAGAGCAACGAAGCAGGTCGCCTCGTGGCCGGAGCACGACGACTGTGGACTAACCTCGCTGGACACGCCACGCGGAGGCGTCCGACCGCAGGGTCGCTTCACTGAAGCTGGGCCTATACTTGGATGACGAGAGATGGACCTACCCGCCCTATAGCGTTGGGAAGCTTCACCGGCTGCGCCTCGCCGAAGAGTCCGCAGAGTAATCTCTTATGGATCGGCTTCAAAGGCGATCCACTTTGCGCCGGGCGCTGCCCGGTGCATGCTTTGGTTATATGCCCTTGCCGCCAATCTCACTACCAACTCGGACCGTCGCCAGACCTACCTAATCTGAATGCACATGAGCTCGAGCCAAGAATCTTAGCAGTGAGAACGCGAGGAAGCCAGCCGGGCCGAATAGGAACGTTAACAGCAAGCACGGAATTACCAGCCAGAAATTCAAATCCTCCAGACGTGCCGTTCTGCATATCCAGGCTCCAATCAGAAGATCGAATGCGAGGACGTGCACCCACAAAGCCAACAATGCCTCCTCGTGTGAGAACAACTCCACAATCTCGCCAAGACTGCCAAATCCTCCCTCGGCACCTCTCGATAGAAATACGGCAATAATAACATAACCCACTGACAGCAATGCGGGGACGAATCTACCCGCAATGTTATCAGACCATTTCGGCGTAAGCGGCGACACTAGAAGTGTAAGCCAGCCAGCCATTGCGAGCACACCCGCCACCGAAAAACACAACTCAAGATTCATGTTCTGGCTCCAAGAAGTTAATTCGTCCAAACAGGCCGAATATTATTGCAATATCCTTGCACATGCAAGCATATCGGATTATTATCTCTGAATGGATGATCTATGTTTTACAAATTGCTTGCGCCTCTTTCAGGCTGCCGACGAGGTTAAGACTCGGCTGGCAGGAGAGTTTTCTGCCGTCCACGGGTTGTCGGTTAACGAGTTCTTTCTGCTCATGCAGTTAGAACAAGCCATAAGTAATCGACTCACTCGAGTCGAGCTAGCGAAACGGATGCATGTAAGCGCATCCACCGTGACACGCATGGCAGCCCCAATGGAGAAGCTCGGGCTCCTCGCTCGGGAATCTGATGCTAGAGATGCGAGGTTGGCATTTGTAGTACTGACAAAAGCAGGTTCGAAAAGGGCCCGTGAGGCACGCGCAACATTGGCGAAGCAGGCGACTTATGTTTTCCGCGATCGCTGGAACAAAGACGAACTGAAACAGCTTTCTGAGTTGCTCTACCGGATAGTCGCCAACACACCTGGAAATCTGACGTAGATGCAGCAAGCGCTCGCCACTCCCGCTCGTGAATCGTGAGCCCGCGCATTCGGGACGTTTCTCAATCAGGTTTACTCGAGAAATTGCGAGTCTCGTAACTATCGCATCCGAGGCGCATCACACGCAGCGTCGGCAGTAGAGGCAGGGCACCGCCGAGTGTCAATTTGCTCGTGCCTTTCCCACGTCGATGGGCATATAACGTAGGGAAGCTTCACCGGCTGCGCCTCGCAACTGCGTCCGCCGTGTGGCAACTTGTGGATCGGCGTGTTTCCGATCCACATGCTCCGGGCGCTGCCCGGTGCAAGCTTTGGTTACACGGCATTATTTCCCCTCGGCGGAACTCTATACATTGGTATAACCCGTATACCACAAGTAAAGTAAGCCTAAGGCACAACAATGACTATTGGACAGGTTGCCGATCATCTATCCGTGAACGTACAAACGATACGTTTCTACGAGCGAGAGGGCTTGCTACCGCGACTCCCGAGAACTCCTGCCGGATACCGATTGTTCGACGCCGAGGCGGTGAAACGAATCTACTTTGTCAAACACGCGCAAGAGGTAGGATTCACGTTGCGAGAGATTGGAGAATTGCTCGCACTGCGGGCAAGTCCCGACGGTTCGTGCAATGCGGTCAAGCAGTGTGCCACTGAGAAGATCGCCCAGCTTGACGTCCGAATGAAACGGTTGCGGAAAATGAAGCGAACCCTACAGAATCTCAGCGCGATGTGCGACGACGGTCGTAACGTTTCGGACTGCCCGATACTCGAAGCGCTAGACGAAAGTGTCCACTAATCAACACGACGAGACCGGATGAGTAAGTCAAAGACGAATTGGACGATGGCCGGTGCCGTTGGCGCCGCTGTCGCTGCCTCGGCGTACTGCACGGTACCCATTCTACTCGTATCACTTGGTGTTGGCGGGGCTTGGGTAAGTACACTCACTGCACTTGAGTCGTACCGACCGCTGTTCATTGCGCTCGCCTTGGGTCTTCTCGGTCTTGCCTTTTACCGGAGTCAGCGGGCGTCACGAGTGCCCGACTGCAACTGCGACATCGAAACAGTCCCCAAATCAAAATCGTTTCTTATGATCCTTGGGGCAATGGTGACGATCGGGCTGGTCGTCTCCCCCCTTCTACTCGGAGGTCCACCGAACGTGGCTGCCGCAAATGATATTCTGATTGTCAACTCAGATGATGTGCGCGAGGTCGTCCTTGACATCGAAGGCATGACATGCACCGGTTGTACGACAACGGTTTCGAAGGCTTTATTGAGAACGACGGGAGTGATCAAGGCAACGGTAACCTACGAACCGTCCCGAGCCATGATCAAATACGATAAGTCGCGTGTCACAACGGCGCAGCTTACACGCGTAACACGGGACGCTGGATATCCATCTAGCGTGTCACACAGCGAGGTCACGCAGTGACGGACATCGAGTTAAAATCTACAGTCACGTGCCCAAACTGCAATTCTAAGTCGACCGAAACGATGCCAACGAATGCATGTCAGTTCTTTTGGAAGTGTCTGAGCTGCGAGACGGTAATTCGGCCGAAGGAAGGCGACT
>CBDTVC010000401.1:0-3962 GCA_965363925.1 uncultured bacterium
CGCACGGATATCGGCGGCGTCGTTGCACTCAAACTGATCAAAGGCGAGTTGGCTGATCCCGGTCGGCGCGATCGGTTTGTCCAGGAACAGCGTGCGCTGGCGAGGCTCCAGCATCCGAATATTGCCCGGCTGCTGGATGCGGGCGTTGACGACGAAGACGTTGCGTTTATTGCGATGGAATATGTGGACGGCGTTGACTTGATTTCGTATTGCGATACCCGCCGAATGACGGTGGATGAGCGTCTTAGGCTTGTAGAGCAGATCGGAAAAGCTATTCAGCACGCCCACGAGAATTTTATCGTGCACCGCGACATTAAGCCGTCAAATATCTTCGTGGACAAGCACGGTGAGATCAAGTTGCTCGATTTTGGCATCGCAAAACTCCTGGACGAGCAGGGAGATGCTGCGTTTGCGACGCGAACGGGGAGGGCAATTGCGACGCCAGCCTATGCGGCGCCAGAACAGTTGTCCGGAGGTTCAATCACAGCGGCAACAGATGTTTATTCCATCGGTGTCCTAACCTACGAATTGCTTACAGGACGGCGCCCGGCGCACGATTCGAATAGCGAAATCAAGCGACCCAGTACTGTTGTTTCAGGGGAATCCGGGCTTGCGCAGGTACGGCCAGCATCATCAGGCGAACAAGTCGGAAAAGCGGCTGGCTCCATACCGGAAAATGAGGCCAGTGAGATTGCGGCGGCGCGATCGTCAACAGTCGAACGACTAGAGCGCCAACTACGCGGCGACCTGGACACGATCTGCATTAAGGCGCTTAAGACTGATTCGTTGCGCCGCTATTCGTCAGCGGAGTCATTTGTTGAAGACATCCGCAACTACCTGGACGGGATGCCAGTTACGGCTCGACCGGACTCAGCAGGATATCGATTCCGGAAATTTCTCAAACGCCACACGCTTGCGTCGGCAGTCGTCTCTTTGGTCGTTTTGTCGGCAATCGCTGTCGCCCTCATCTCACTGCGCTTCCAGGACCAATTGAAGGTCGAGCGCAATCGGGCAGTGACGGAGGCTGCACTTTCGGAGCGGACTACTGCGTTCATGATGGGTGTCTTCGAGTCCGCGGATCCGCTCACCCAACTGAATCCAGACGAACCCATCAGCTCTGTGCTGCTCAATGGTGAACGAACGATAGAGCAAGAGTTGCAGCGCGATCCTGAAATGGGTGTGCTGATGTTGACGAAACTATCGCTAATTCAGTCGCGACTTGGCAATTATGACGACATGTCGAGGCTCATCGGGCGTGCCCAGGAAATTGCCCGGGCAGAGCCGATCACAAGCAGTAGTGTTCTGGCAAAACTCGAACAAGGCGTCAGTTTCAGCCACTGGTCTCTAAACAAGTACGACAGCGCCCGCGTTTCGATTGCGCGGGCGTTGAGTCACGCTCGAGCAGCTTCCGACGTATACATGGAGGCACAGCTTCTGGTGAACTTGGCCACGGCCACGCGAGACAACTATGAGTTCGCTAGCGCGGACAGCTTGTTCGCCCTCGCGCGAGAACGGTATCGGCTCGTTGCAGAAGATGACAGCCGGGAAGTAGCCGACCTTTATGTTGAATGGGCATGGACAAAAGAAAAAATTGCTGACTACGCTAAAGCGGATTCACTCGCGCGGATCGCATTGGCAAGTCATCGGAAAAGATTTGGCGACTACCACTATTCCGTTGGACTCACTCTTAATGTTCTTGCAAATGTAGCACGCAGTACAAACGAGTTTGCAGCGGCGGATTCTACCACACGGTGGATTTTGAAAGTGTGGGATGAGGTCTACAGTGGAAAACCGAACTTCAACACCATGATTACCCTTTCGGCATACGGGAGAACCCTGAGTCTTCAAGAGAAATATGCAGCTTCGCTTGACACGCTACAGCGAGCATTCGACATGTGTGTCGAAATGAAGGGCGAGTATTCGTCCCAATGTTCCAATACGTTAAACTCAATGGCGATGGCACATATGGGCTTGGGAGATCGGTCGAGCGCGATCAAGACTTTGGAGAACGTCCTTATGATACAACAGAAGATTTCTCCACCTGACAGCCCAAACATTACGACCAATATCTACAATCGTGCGGAGCTTACCTCTCGCGGTGGTAACCCACGAGGGGCAATTAAACTCTTCCAGCAAGCAGTTTCTCGTGACTCCGTCCGTTTCGGTCATGATCATTGGGAGGTAGCGGTTGATCGGATTAAACTCTACAGAGACATGATCACAGCCGGTACCTACGGTGGGATCAATGACGGACTCGCCCACGCCCGATCAGTCTTGGCGCGCGACCTCCCGCCCGGACACCGCCGAATCGCTGAAGCAGATGAGCAGGTTGGTCGCTTGCATGCAGCAAAAGGAGATTGCGAGACTGCCCTGGAGTCGTTCCAAAAAGCCTACGATGCTTTTGTTGCCAGAACCGGTGCGGAGTCCGAATCCCCGAAGCGGGTGGCTGCTCTAATTTCAAGCTGTCAGCAGCCTGTCGGCTAATTACAATTAGTAAATCTGCAATAAGCCGGTCGTCGTGAGCCGGTACGCGTGTAAACCCGGCCTTATAGAGCGAATCGTATTTCTTGTTGTTCGCCATCCTGTAAGCCTGCTTTACACCATGAAGTCTTTGCTCATTCGATTGTCGCTAGTCACCATCACGTTGCTTGGCGTTGGCTCTGTAAACGCTCAACCGCAGCCTGCATGGGCTCCACTCGGAGCTGGTTCCCAGGCCGTCGCGCTGCCTCTACAGAGCTATATGGCCCCATCCGGCAACATCTATGTGTTGCAAACTCCTCCGGGTTCGTTCGTCAACCTCGAGATTGCCCGATGGGACGGAACGCGATGGATGACACTTCCTGGAGAGGTTCCGTACATCGCCACCTCCATTGCGGTCACGGATGCGGAGGATGCCGTTTACGTTGGCACAAGGTTTTTGGCCAACGCAATAGATGGCAATGGTACAGTTGTCCCGATCAACGGAGTCGGCCGTTACGATATCTCTCTTCAAACGTGGAGTGATCTTGATGGGGGTGTCGAGAAGTCTGCTTTTGATATTGCAACAGATGGATTGGGCAACCTTTTCGTCGTGGGTAATTTTGAGAAAGCCCTAAACGGTACGGTGTTGAACCGGGCAGCTCGATGGAATCAAACAACTGGAGTGTGGGAGCAACTTGGTGGTGGATTATCCGGCACCGCGACGCGGCTTGCAGTTGATCCATCACATAACATGTTGGTTGCGACTGGTCTGTTTGACTCGGCCTTTGATTTGCCGAATGGCACACCCAAGGTTGTGAATCAGGTAGCGCAGTTTGATTTGGTCAACAGCGTCTGGTCTCCGTTGGGAAATGGATTTGACATAAACGGTGGGTCGAACGTGTCCGGTCTCGTGACGGATGGGGCGAATGTCTACGCCGCAGGGATTATTCGCCTTGGGGGGTTGTCGCGACCGGTTTTCAAATGGAACGGTTCTTCATGGGCAGTGCATGCTGAACTTGGCGATGTTGCGGTTGGTCCAGTCGATCTGAAGCTCGATGGATCTGGGACATTGTATGTCATCGGCTCGACGTTGTCCAACGTGTTTACGGCGGGATCATTGTTGCATGCTCGTTCCCCGAACTCCACGACGTGGACGCAGCTTGCGCGGAACGTCCCGGTCAGCGCCTTCCGAACAATTGCTGCAACGCAGGCAAGCACAGTGCCTGACCTTTTTCTGGGTGGCGGATTTTCAGACCTTGAACTTTCGGATGGAAGTTTTGCCAACGCATACAATTTTGCCCGGTGGAACGGCAGTTCCTGGGCAAACTATCAGCCTCCATTCATCGGTGTTGCCGGAACGGTCTCGGCGACGGAAGAACTCCTTCTTGTCGGGCCAACGCAGGGTTCAAGTTTTTCACGCGTATTGGCTGTCGGCGGAGACTTTACGCGTATTGCCGGAAAAGACCTCAACCGGGTCGCGTTGTTCGACGGACGTACATGGG
>CBDTVC010000402.1:0-3947 GCA_965363925.1 uncultured bacterium
AGTGGACCCATGTTGCTGTAGTCCTTGATGAACGTGTGAGCCAACTTCGAATTCTGGTCAATGGTAACCCTGAATCAACTGCATCCCTTGATCGCACAGATACACCGAACACTACCCCATTGACACTGGGTGCGAACAGCGATGGCACTGCCAACTTCGCTGGCGGAATCGACGAGCTGCGACTATGGTCCGTTGCGCGCTCGGATTCCGCGGTCGCTGCAAACATATATAACATCGTCGACACGCGCCTTGAAGAGCTCGTTTCATTCTGGCGATTTAGCGAAGGGCTTGGCAACACCGCAGGAGATATTGCAATCGCAGGTGGGAACCACGGCACACTTGAGGGCGACATCCAATGGTCTACAGACCAGCCGGGCCTCAGTCACCAAGCGCTGACGGACGATCGAGGCCAGGGTGAATTTAGTCTGACAGGTCTCCCCTACAACCCGACTACAAGCGGTACGCTGTACCAGGTTGTCCCGACAAAGGAGAATCACGCCTTTGACCCTGCAGAGCGTTTCGAGAGACTTACCGAGTCGACGCATATTATCGATGACTCAAACTTCACCGACACAACCTCCGTTTCCGTTTCGGGTCAGATCTTGTTCGCCGGTACGACCTGCCCGGTAGATAGCGTAGAGATTCGCGTAGACGACATTCCATCTGGTCTAACTGGCGACGAAGGCACGTTTGCCATCGGAGGCATTGAACGCGGTCAGCATCGAATTCTTCCAGTTTTCCGCCAGCATACCTTCTCGCCTGCGAGTGCAAACATCACGTTTGCCGGGGACGTCACTGGACTGAGTTTTGAGAACACCACAACGCGGATGCTTTCCGGCTTCGTCGCTGGTGGCCAATGCAAAGCGGATATCGGGCGTGCCCGCGTAACAATAACGGCACCCAATGGGTGCTTCACCCAAGCGATTGTAACGGCAGACCAGCAGTACAACATCGAACTTCCTGCCCAGCAATATCTCGTCGCAGTGGAAATGCTGGATGATCCAACTATCAACTTTCCGAGCAGAGAGATTGATCTCACGGATGCAGATTCCCTGATGGATTTTATCCACTACGCCCGGCCCGAAATAGTCGTAACCGGTTTCCCCGAATCAAGCTGCGCAAACCCGATCCTGGATCAAGCACGTACCTACGAAGTGCTGGCCGCGGTCACCGAGACGTACGGTTCGCGTGTCTGCGAGGCCACTGTTGGAGAAGTGGAAATCTTTGACGAGATCAGTGACGCGGTTGCTCCACAGGTCATTGAATTGGACGAGACCGGAATCATTCAATACGAGATGGTCGCAGGTGCTCCGAATATCGTCGGTGGCGGTCCCAATCCCTATCAGAAGCGGATTGCATTTGCTGCCTCAACACCGGGCGGTGATCTAACAGCAGAACAGCTCGTGATCGTCGAAGGAAACCGTCCACGTGAGGCGACCTTCACAACGGTTTCGCCACAGATACCGTTGATGATCTTGCGCGACCCTCCAGGCGATGGCAGTTTTTCGTATAAGGAGGAATCTGTAAACAGCTGTTACGCAGCAAGTCTCTCTCTTCTTGCGGATGCCAGTGTCGGCGTCTTTAGCAAAGTGCGTGCAGGCACGCAGTTTGAGTTGGAATTGTTTGGCGTATCGTTCGAAACGGAAGTGTGGGGAGAGATTGGTTCTTCACTTGAAGTGGGCGCCCGAGCACTTTCGCAAACAGAACGTGAGATCTGCGTCACGTCTACCAACACTTACTCGACATCCGGCAATCAGGATGTAACTGGTACCAGTGGCGACGTCTTTGTTGGATCCGCACTAAACATTGTCTATGCCATTACGGACGTTCTTGAGGTTGAGGAATCAGCCAATCAATGTCCAGTGTCCGTGACACAGGAAGTGATTTATGATAATGACGGATTTGCAACGCAGTATCACTATACGGAGAACCACATCCGCAACACCGTGATACCCGACCTGCAGATCAACCGAGAACTTGCAACAACAACTGCAAAGAAGCAGGAATTCGAAGACCAGATCGAAGTGTGGCAGCAGACGCTAGATCTGAACGAAGACCTAAAACGGACAGCGGTCGCTATGGGTGATGACTTTAACCTTTCGTTCAGTGCGAACGCTCCCCTTGAACAGTCAACTGAGTGGTCGGTCACCGATAGCAAGACCATCGAGTTCAATTTGTATCTGAATTCAGAAGTCACAGCCGAAGCAGGTGTGGAAATCGCGGGCGTTGGCGCGAGTGGCGGAATGAGGGTTCGGGCTAGTCTCGATGTTGGCGAGTCCAAGACAGCAACAACCACACGAACCAACAAAACCGGATTCTACCTCACGGACGACGATGCTGGTGATGCCTTTACGGTTGACGTCCTGCGAGATGTCGTTTACGGATCTCCCGTATTCAACCTGGTTAGTGGCGTTAGTAGCTATCCCCATGAAGAAGGCACGTTGCCGAGAGATGGTGTACAGCTTTCACTTTCGCCCGCAACGCAGACGCTAACAGACGCAAGCGCTGAAGCCGAAGTAATCCTGTCACTCGGGAACACAGGGCAGAATTTTGAGTCACGAAACTACGAGCTTGCATTCCTTCAGGAGAGTAATCCGTTTGCGGCGGAGGTGACGATTGGTGGCAGTCAGGTCCAGGGACCGATTCCGTATTCGCTCGAAGACCTCGAATCACGCCAGGTTACACTTCGTCTGAAGCGCGCCGTGTCAAGCTCCGTGTTCGACTACGACGATATTCAAGTCGTCCTGCGATCCCCCTCCGACGCGCAATTTGCAGACACTGCATCATTCAGCGTGCACTACAACAGCCCGTGCACGCCTCTAACACTTGCCGAGCCGTTGGGTGGTTGGGTTGTAAACCAGAGAGCCAACGATTCGCTACGCGTGTACATAAAGGATTACAACAAGACCAATCTCGACCGAATGCGATTCGAAATCTCGCCGGCCGGTAGGAATAGTTGGACAAATGCTTTCACCGTCGCCACAGCAGATCTTCCAGAAAACGAAGCGGTGTTGTACTGGAAAACCAACAGCGTTGTCGACAAGGAATATGATTTCCGCGCCGTGGCTGAGTGCACGGTTGATAACTCCGCAGCACTCACTTACTCGCAGAGAACAAGCGGTGTGATTGATCGCTCCTCTCCAAAACTGTTCGGCACGCCCGAGCCAGCAAGCGGCGTACTTTCTTTGGGGGCGGATATACAGGCAACGTTTAACGAAACGCTTGACTGCTCCACGGTGACGCCTTCGAAAGTGAATCTGAAGAACACTGTCACGGGTGTTTCCATTCCCACAACCGTTCAATGTGATGGCCGCGCAGTGATCGTTGAACCGGCAGCGGACCTGAGTCAGTTTGAAAATGCCTCGCTTCAAGTCACGTTGGTGGACATCCGCGACCAACATGGCAACAACATGAATCGCCCAGCAACCTGGTCGTTCACGGTGAATCAGAATCCCGTCTTTTGGGGCCCTGCCAACCTGACGGCGCAGGTTTATGAGGGTCAGTCGGCTGAAATGATTGGAAAGCTGGTCAATTCGGGAGAGGAAGCTGCTACTTATTCGCTAAGCACTCTCCCGGATTGGGTTTCGGCCTCGAAAACCCGCGCCACGATTGAGCCGGGAAATACGGACTTCATAACCTTTACGACGAACGAATCCCTTCCTCCAGGATCGTATAAGGGGGCCGTTGTCGCTACTACACCCGCCGGTGCAGAGTCACTTAATCTCGACCTGACCGTGACCTGCCCTGCTCCCACGTGGACCATAAACGGTGCCGCGTTTGAGCACTCGATGTCTGTTACTGCGGGCTTCTATCTTCAGGACATTCCATACTCAGGCGAGAACGACCAAGTTGCAGCATTTGTGAATGGCGAAATTCGCGGCGTGGCAACGGTTCAGGAGGTTGTACCTCAGGATGAGTACGCAGCGTTCATCTCGATCTTTAGCAAC
>CBDTVC010000403.1:0-3939 GCA_965363925.1 uncultured bacterium
ATGCACGCCAGACCAGCTAAGACACGCTGCCATCCTTGGCACCACAACGATTGGCTTCCCAAACATGATGGCCGCCTACTCCTGGATTGATGATGTCGTCGACGAATCGAAGTAGTACTTCCGGACACGATGACGTAACAGGCATTGTCTTGACGGGCGGTCGCAGCAGGCGGTTCGGTAGCGACAAGGCGTTTTATCGTATCGATGAAAACAACGCGATGACGGTGTGGGCGGTCTCTTCTGTAAGGTCGGTCATGAACGACGTGCGTGTAAGCAGCCGGAAAGACCAGCGACATTCAGATTCAGTTCCGATAGTAATAGACGCGGTGCCTGAGGCGGGTCCACTTGCAGGAATCAGCGCTGCTTTCCAACATTCGACGTCAACCTGGGTTTTTGTACTGGCCTGCGATATGCCAAATGTTTCGAATCGAGAAATCGAACGGCTACTTTCATTTCGCACGCCGACCTCAAAGGCGGTCGTTCCGCGTGATTGTTCTGGACGTTTACACCCGCTATTCGCCTGCTACCGTTCGGATACAGCGACCTCGTGCAACAGTGTCTTGCAAAATGGCGACCGATCAATGCGAAGCTTCGTGGAATCGATCTCGAAGTTGGGGATGGTCCTCTACCCTACGTTCCGCCCGGAGATTCTGATGAATGTCAATCACGTGTCTGATCTTGCGGGGCTAAATCCTACATCAGATACCAGGAAAGAACGGGTGGACTCATCTTGCCACGACTCGTAATCTCCATAATGTTTAATCTGTTGATTGACATCGAATTCAACATACCATTTCAACCCAACAGCGTGCGAGCATGAATTACGGCTTCCTGATACGAAACGATCGGTGCATCGGATGTCATGCTTGTTCGACGGCCTGCAAGAGCGAGAATGAAGTGCCACTCGGCGTGAATCGTACGTGGGTCAAATACGTCGAGACCGGAGCGTACCCCGACGTCGCCCGACATTTTCAGGTGACGCGCTGTAATCACTGCGCAAATCCACCCTGTGTCAGAATCTGCCCCGTAACGGCAATGTATCAGCGGGACGATGGCATCGTCGAATTTGATCCAGATGTCTGCATTGGCTGCAAGGCCTGCCTTCAGGCCTGCCCCTACGATGCTATCTACATCGATCCGGATTCGGGAACTGCCGCCAAATGCCACTTCTGCGCGCATCGGACGGACATCGGCCTGGAACCAGCTTGCGTTGTCGTCTGCCCGGAACACGCCATCATCGCTGGCGACCTGGACGATCCAATTTCGGAAATAAGCAAAATGATTGCTGCAAGCCATGTCACGGTTCGTAAACCGGAGCAGGGTACATCGCCGAAGCTGTTTTATACAGAAGGCCAGGAAGCAACCCTCACCCCTACGGCAGTTGACCGGACACCTGATTCGTTTATGTGGGCCGATGTTCTGCCACTACACGGTGAATCCGGAAGCGACAATGTTGGTGGTGACGGAGCTTCCGGCCATCCGCCTACCCCAGTTGACCGTGGCTCACAACGCAAGTCGGCGTCGGGCGCGGTGCTTCGCGAACCACAGAAACAGGGCGTGCCAAATGCTGGCCCCATAATGATTGGCGAAGGTAAAATGGCCGACCACATGGTGCAAGTAGCTTACAACGCCCAGCATAAAATTCCGTGGCATTGGCCGGTGCCGGCCTACCTCGTAACCAAGGGCATTGGCAGCGGACTCTTTCTGTTACTTACGCTCGGGATGATCCTCAATCTGATATCTTTCTCGACCCCGTCGTTTCTTACGCTCGGCTTGGTAGGACTTGCGGCGCTGGTTGCCACAACCGGACTACTGGTCTATGACCTCGAAAAGCCAGCTCGCTTCCTCCGAATCATTACGCGTCCGCAATGGAAGTCGTGGCTTGTTAAAGGAGCTTTTTTGTTGATCGGTTTCAGTACGATCGCTGGACTTTGGTGGCTGGCTGAAGGAGCCGCAGCGCTGGATTGGATCAGTGCACCAAGCGAAACGATCCGTACGGTGCTGGCGTGGGTCACCGCACCGTTGGCACTTGGCGCAGCCATTTATACGGCATTCCTCTTTGGACAAGCCGAAGGTAGAGACCTGTGGCAAAGCTCACTTCTCCCCGTCCACCTGATTGTTCAAGCGCTGATGTCAGGTAGCGGAACGGCGTTACTTATTGGAGCATTTGTCGAGCTTCCCGCTGACCTCGTTCAGCTCGCCACGATTACGTTTGCAGCAAGTCTGGTGATTGACCTCCTCGTTACGTTCCTAGGGGAATTCGGAATGTCACACGCTTCCGAAGCAGGCGCACGGGCGGCCAAAATGATCACTCACGGCCACTATCGAAATCATTTCCTGGCCAGCGTCATTGCCGGTCACCTCGTTCCGATCGGGCTTCTGTTTATCGGTCACCCGATCGCGGCTGGAGTCGCGGGACTGCTGTCGCTAATCGGACTGTACTTATACGAGTATGCCTTCGTTATGGCACCTCAGGAAATTCCTAATAGCTAACAACGCAACTATGGCAACCTCGACATCCGCGGTTAATCGAATCCTGGGAAGCATACTTCGTGCGAGTTCGAGCATGGCCGGCCGTGCCAACGATCGCGGAAATAGTTCTCCATCCGCTTTGGCGGATCAATCAACAACGAGCGACACAGATTTTGGTCCTCGTCGCTTTGCTGACACCGACCTGAAACCCGAAGCGGTCGACCTGACAACTGTAATCCATCCGGATGGAAGGATGTCGCAGTATCCGCCGGAGGAGAAATGGAACGATTGGATCGAATGGGACGGTCGGCTCTGGCCACGACGCGTTGCCCGGCGATATACGCTTGTGCCGACAACTTGCTTTAACTGCGAAAGCGCCTGCGGACTCCTCGCTTACGTCGATCGAGAGACGCTAGAGATCAAGAAGTTTGAAGGAAACCCGAAGCACCCGGGAAGCCGTGGGCGAAACTGTGCGAAGGGCCCGGCAACACTCAATCAGATCTACGACCCTGAACGAATTCTGTATCCTTTGAAACGTGTCGGCAAGCGCGGGGAAGGAAAATGGAAGCGTGTTTCGTGGGCCGAGGCACTGGATGACATTTCGGAAAAGATGCGCGAAAGCCGCTTGAAACGGCGGGACGGAATCATGTACCACGTCGGCCGTCCTGGAGAAGACGGATACACCAACCGGTGCATTCAGTCTTGGGGCGTTGACGCCCACAACAGCCACACAAACATTTGTTCGGCGGGTGCCCGCGCAGGTTATGCGTTCTGGACAGGCGAAGACCGCCCAAGCCCTGACCATGCAAATGCCCGCGTTATCCTGTTGATTTCAAGTCATCTTGAAACAGGGCACTACTTCAACCCGCACGCGCAGCGGATCATGGAAGGGATGGAGAAAGGGGCCAAGTTAATTACGCTTGACCCGAGGCTTAGCAACACGGCATCGAAGAGTCACGTTTGGTTGCCCACATGGCCCGGTAGCGAGTCCACTCTCCTCCTGTCGATTGCTAACTACCTCATCCAGAATGACCGTTACGACAAGAAATACGTAGAGGAGTGGGTTAACTGGAAGGAGACCCTGGACTTTTTCCGTGACAAACCATTCGACGAAGTGGACTTCACGGTGGATGGCCCGGGAACGTTTGAAGACTTTGACAGACTCTTAAAAACGTTGTACAAGGAGTATACGTTTGAGCGTGCCGCTGAGGAATCACAGGTGCCTATCGAACGCATCGTCGAAGCTGCGGAATACATCGCGGATTGTGATGGCCGGCTCGCGTCGCACACTTGGCGAAGCGCATCAATTGGTAATCTCGGTGGCTGGCAGGTTTCACGTTGCCTCCTGTTCCTGAATGTGCTTACAGGTTCAGTCGGAACCCGTGGTGGGACCTCGATGAACGCGTGGAATAAGTTTGTACCCAAACCGTTCGATAAACCCGAGGCCTTTAACGCGTGGAATGAGCT
>CBDTVC010000404.1:0-3932 GCA_965363925.1 uncultured bacterium
CATCAGACGTCTTCGACAGGAGTCGATACACGGCGTCCAATTCCAAAAAGATACGTCGCGCCTCTCTCAGTTGTTTTCCTCAACGTCTCGATGCACAAAGTTGTCCTGAAAACGAGGATCAATAGCAAAAATGGCGCGAACCGGGCGAGCGTCTGGTTTCCAATCAAAGCCAGCCAACTCAAGCGAAGCCGGTATAATGTCTTCCGCGTAGTAAGTAGCTTCAAGATTAGTCAACGCAGAAATAGTCTTGAGCGAGTCACCACTAAACCTCATGACGACGAAATCCGAGTGCGACTGATACGCTCCGCTTAAGCGACCATCTTCTTCGAGGTAGTAGATCGCATCAGCGCTCTTGCCCACCCGGATCTCGCGTGCCGAGCCCGACAATCTGCCTCGAATCTGAGGGCCGGCGACTTGTTGGATTCGCCGTAGAACTGTGTCTTCCTGCGCCAGGAACGCATTTCCGTCAACAAACAACGAATCGAGTTCGCCATCCTGAATCGTGATCCGAATGGTGTCGCCAGACACTTGTGTGTTCTCGAACCACAAAACTGGACCACGAAATAGCCACACCGTTTCCTGAGTGACTCCTTCTGTTTTCACCTTCCGAAACGAAACCGAATCGGCAACGGCTGCGAGTTGGTCTCGCCAGATCGAAACCGATCCGACACCAGTCATGGTTTCGACGTTCATGACTTCACGCGAAGTCAACCGTTCCGCGGTAAGTAGCGTAGTATCTGCGACGGAACCGTCGGGCTGGATCTGAACCATGAAGGCATCGCCCGCAACGGTGCTGAACTTATTCCGCGATTCATTGTGGGCCTGATTACCAAACAACCAGACTTCAGAAGAATCGGCTTCGTCTGTCCCGGAGCGATGGACCGATACATTGCCTTGAGCGTCAGCAATACTTTCATCGCGCTGGAAATTAATCGTATCAGATCTCGTGACGGATCCGCGTTCATTGAGCCTAACGGAACCGACAAAAAGCGCTCGCTTTTCCGTGGACCAATACTCTCCCCGATCCGACTGAAGGGTTGACAGCGAGTCTACGAGAGTAACGCCTCTTTCGAAACGTGAGTATTTCTTGTCGATGTTGTGGAATGCGGCCGGCGCCTGCACGTCAACCTCACCATCGGACAGGCGCACATTACCTCTGGCGCGGCCGGTCTTGGTTTTCTTGTAGTATCGTGCTGAGTTTGCCCGAAGCGTATCGCCTGATTCAACCATCCGAAACGGTGTAAAGATAATTTCACCGCGCGCCGTGTACTCGATTGCACTGCTGGCCCAGATGCGGGTGCCATCTTGCTTGAGGAAGACATTGCCACTCAGTTTATTGATACGCTCTCCAGTCGACGCATCGGAGGAAACCGTATTAGCACTAAGGTCGACCAGCCTGCCATTCCCTTCTACCTGAGCAATAGCGGGATGAACCCATAGGACTCCAAAACCGACGAAGAACAAAGCCCAAAGGATTTGTCCGCGGAGTGTGCGAGACTGCGAGCGACGAATTGAAATCGACATCCTACTCGTCCTCGATGTAGCGCTGTCCCGTGACGCGCTGAAGGCTGAAACTGTCGAGGTTCTCGTCCGCATCAAAACCGTAACCCTGCATGTCTTCGTTTGGGGACACGATGCGCACAAAGCCCGGAGCCAAAACCCGGCGCGTGTTTTCGGACCAGATAAGGAATTCCGTACTGAGAACCCGACCAGTCGAAGTCGTTACAACGACGTTTCCGCGTGCTTCAAACCGATGATCTGCTTCAAAGAAGCGCATCTCGTCTGCTTCGATCGTTGAACTCGCGCCGGTAACAGGGTCGTATAGCTCTGCGATGACCACCGAATCATCTGGAGTCTTGCGCGAGAGTAGGACAAACGAACTATCGGCGGTTTCGTATTTGGCCATGTAGGCGGCCCGAATTCGGTATCGGACTTTCCCGTCAGAGCTTTCGTAGAGGTCGACGCCAAAACTGACTTGGTCGGGCCCGGGAGCGACTGTCGGCGGCGGCGAAACGCCAACCGGGCGACCTTCACGATCGAAGCAGCTTGCCGCAGAGAGCAACAAGATCATTGTCAGAACCAGCATTATTCGGGCGGTGCCTTTCATTCCAAACCGATTAGAATCCTTTCTAGCCTTGGCTGCGGATGGTCAGACGTTGTAGTCTACCCATAAATCCGTCGTTTGAGCTCCTTTCGGGCAGGCGATAGTCGTTCGACAGGACAAACTTTCGTTCAGCACTATCAAGCCCCAACAATCACGCGGGTATGCGGCGCCAGAACTGCGGAGCTGCTTACGAGGCTGGTGGTCACCTTGTCAAGGTGGGTCGTAAGCTCCTCTATTAAACTAGCCACATCCACTTCGGAAAACACGGAACCAGGAACATAAAGCGCCATTCCAAAATGTACAGATTCCGAATTGGTCTTGGTTGCTGCTGAGTCTTTGATCGGATTGACGATGGGCTGCCCCGAATTGTGTCCGTCGACCAGTGCGCATCCAACAACCAGGTCTTGCAGGGCGATGGAATGACCAGCCGGATTAAACACATAGGTCTCATCGGGCAGACCGTAGCGGAAACAATAGCCGTCGGCAGACACTTGGTCCATGTCCCAGAGGGAAAGCGGAATCTGATTTGTCAAGCTAAAGAAATTGGCGACATCGACGATCGGGTTTATCCTCGGAAACCCGTCACCCGCTTCGTCGGAAACAGTTCGGAGCAGGTACTCATTTGCCGGCTTGCTTCTACCAGTAGGCTTGAATTTGGCCATTCGAAGCATGTCCCTGGAGGCGAGGCGGTTCTTCTCGAGGGCTGAATCATCCTCTTCCCGTGCTGCGACGAACTTGTCCAGCATTTCATCGAGTCCATCATCATGCGTCAGCATCGCACCGATACGAAAGTGGATAAATCCGATCAAAATATCGCCGTGGGCAAGGTTGTTGCAAACATCAAGCATGGTATCGGATAGTGGTAGTCCGAAAGCTCCAATTCGCCTCTCGAAGGCAGATAATTAGAAAATAACGGCGCGTTGCGTTCTGTTGGTTCTTCTTGTCTGAAGTTAACGGGACAGCATTGACGCCAAAGCTTCCACGATCAGGTACTTTTTTTCATTATTATTGGCACAACCAAGACCTTTCATTTGCGGGCGCCGGCTAAAAAACAAGCTGTTTTTGGCATAGGCACCGGGCAATTGCTCCCGTTCGTGAGGGGTAATAAATGTCGATGAACTGTCGCAACTACATGGGCTATAGTTCAGAAGCTGTGGGCCGATAATACCAGCGGGAATCCGACTCACTCTAGACCCCTCTATAAGGCCATGCAAGTGACCACAATGACTTTTTCAGTTGAACCGTGCAACCAGGACACCGTGATTGTCCGCATTGGGAAGGCATTAGACTTCCGTAATGCTGCTGAGTTCAAATCAACGTGTCAGACGCAGGTTCGCTCTGGTGCTCGCAACTTCATCCTGGATTTCTCGGAAACGGGAATCCTGGACTCGACGGGATTGGGATCAATCTTTTCGTTGTACCGACAGGTATCACCGCTCGAAGGCCAGGTTGTCTTCGCTTCGGTTTCACGCCCTGTCCAGGTAGTTGTGCAGCTTACTCGAACCTACAAGGTATTTCGACAGTTTCCGTCTGTCGATGCTGCGAAGGACGCGCTCGTTTAGTAAAGCCTATCGAACGGATTTCTGAAAAGAAAGTTGTTCCGGACGTAGCGGAGGCCAATTGAATCAGTCAAGTACAGATTCATTAATCTGAATAGCGTGATCGACGAAGTACATTCGCTTTTTGAGCAGTGGCCGTCGGACGATCACGATCATCGGATCAGTGTGGAAGCGGTTCTTCGAACCAAGCTTGCACTGCACGAATGGATCGCCAATATCGTTCAGCACGGAACGTTCGAATGCGAACGCCCGGAGATCATTCTTGACGT
>CBDTVC010000405.1:0-3926 GCA_965363925.1 uncultured bacterium
AGAAGATGTATCCGTCCTTGTAAACTTCTTTCTCGATGACTACCGGAAGAAGTACCAGACCAATGTAAACGGTATTTCACCGGCCGCCGTTGTGAAACTGCAGAAGTACGATTGGCCAGGAAACGTTCGCGAATTACAGCACATGGTTGAGCGCGCAGTTATCATGACAGACTCAACTATTTTGCAGCCTGAGGACTTTCTCTTTGCAGGCCAATACGACTCCGCCACAATTCCTGAGGGGTTTGTGTTCGACACATTCAACCTGGAGGAAGTTGAGAAGATTGTAATCCGCCGTGCGATGGAAGCTGCGGGAGGCAATATCAGTCAGGCTGCTGATGCGCTTGGCCTCACGCGGGCATCACTCTACCGCCGCCTAGACAAGTATGGCCTGTGATACTGCGTCGTTTTAGATTACACGTATTGGTGCGCGTTGTCCTCCTCGCCGCGACACTCGCAGCTACGTGCGTTTCGGCTGTAATTGGTAACTGGATAGCCTTCGGAGTAGTCGCCGTTGTTTCGGCATACCAAGTGCGATTGCTGGTCACGTATGTCGAAAAGACTAACCGTGATCTAGCTCGACTGCTGGACGCGATCAGGTATTCGGATTTTTCCCAAGGCTTTACGAGCGGCGGTCGCGGATCGCGATACCTTGAGCTCACCAATGCGATGAGCGCCGTGATGGACGATTTCCGTGCTGCACGGGCTGAGAAGGAGGAGGGCTACCGATTCCTGGAGACCGTCATGCGACACATCGGAACCGGACTCATTTCGTTTGATTCGTCGGGTAAGGTCAAGCTGATTAACACTGCGGCGAAGCGGCTCCTTCGAATAAACAGTCTGGGCGACATTAAGTCACTTGACTCGGTAAGCCCGACCTTGCGCGCCAAGGTTCAGGAAATCGAATTCGGGGAAAAGGACGTTCTTACCCTGGAGGCAGGTGGTGACAAGCTGCAGCTATCGATATACGCCACGGGCTTTAAGGCAAAGAATGAATTATACAAGGTCGTGTCGCTACAGGATATCGGCGGAGAACTAGATGCCGCTGAAGCGTTGGCCTGGAGCAAACTGACTCGTGTCCTGACACACGAGATTGTTAACTCAGTCGCGCCTATTTCATCACTGGCCTCGACAGCATCAACGCTCCTTGAAGAGGTTCCTGCGGATGGCGGAGGAGCAGTTGAAACAATGACGGACGTTCGCGGCGCGGTCGGCACAATTGCACGGCGGAGTCAGGGATTGCTCCGGTTTGTAAACGAATACCGCAAATTGACACGCGTTCCGACGCCGGTGATGGGTGTATTTCCCGTCTCAGATTTGTTTGACGTTGTACTTGGTCTGTTTAAGTCGGATGCCGAGGCATCCGGGATTTCAATTATCACGTCGATTCAGCCGGGGACACTCGAACTGACCGCTGATCGCGACTTGACTGAGCAGGCGTTGATCAATGTTGTCAAGAACGGTATCCGCGCGGTTTCCGGCAGAGTTGGTGCTGAGGTCCGGCTGGAGGCACACATCGATGATCGTTCGCGCGCTGTGATTGAGGTTATCGATAACGGAGTCGGCATTATCGAAGAGGCAATGGATCAACTGTTTGTGCCGTTCTTTACAACGCACAAAGACGGATCGGGAATTGGGCTCGCTCTGGTTCGCGAGATCATGCGTCAGCACGGCGGTACGGTTTCAGCGAGCTCGGTACCTGGCGAGCGGACGGTTTTTCGGTTGCGGTTCTGAGAGGCTCGATTCTCCCGCGGTGTCCGCGACGACTAACCACCACCTGTAGGCCACGTAGCACGGCACAAGGAGCGACACATTGGCGCCAAGGTCGAGTGGTCAGTACCGGTTTTGGCCAGATCGAATCATGGAATACCGATCCGTGAGTATCTGCAAGCTCGTCAGTCGATAATAATCATCGTACGTTTCACTGCTGTACTTCCAGATTTCAATTGATAGAAATACGTACCGCTTGTCAACGCATGCAGGTCGACTTCAAGTTCGTGCGTGCCTGCGGCGAGGGTTCCAGTGAAGAACACCGCTGCTTCGCGGCCCAGAATATCAAAAGCGTTCAGAGTTATCTCGGCAGACTTTGGCAGTTCAAATCCAATGGTTGATAGTCCCGTTGCTGGGTTTGGGAAGTTCTGGAGTAGCCTGAACCCATCCGCAACGGCATGCCCTTCGTCGATACCCACGCCCCCGACCTCCTGCCACGTTGTAGTACTTCGCAACAGGTTAATCCATTCCGTGCCGTCCCATTCCAGCGTCAGGTCTTCGATCTGGTTGCCATCCAAATCGTGCGTATACACTTGTCGGTGATCGTTTGCCCATGCAGTGCCGTCCCACGAGTCAAGCAGAAACTCTGTACGCAATCCGCTCGAAGAGTCGAAAACGTAAACGGCGCGGTAGTCACTTACCCACTGCGCGCCGTCCCAGTTCTCTTCGCGTAGTTCGGTGAGCCGGTTTAAGCCGTCGTACGTCAGCGTCTGTCGAACCTGAAAGACCCATTGTGCGCCGACCCATTCCTCCTCGGTTCGGTCGGTGTCCGTGGAGGTCAGCCGGCGCGTATTGACCCACCGGGCCCCGTCCCAGTCCTGTAACGTCAGCGAATAGTTCGTGTCGTCGGTGAATTCTGAGGTTGTCATCTCTGTCGGCTGCCACGTGGTCCCGTCCCACTCCTCGGTAAGCTCCGTCGCCGTATTGGCATCGACTTGTTCAGAAGTCTCCCGCTCGATTGGTAACCACTCGGTCGCGTCCCACTCTTCGTCAAGACTTGCGATACGCACATCTTCGTTGTTGAATTCGTACGTTCGTCGGTCCTCGTTCATCCAGGTGCTGCCATCCCATAACTGGTCGAGTAACACCTCTAGCTGTCCCGACGAATGATACGTGTTAACATTCCGGCGCGTATTGACGAATTCAGTGCCGTTGTGCGACTGATGAATCCACTCCGTTATCTTGTTGTCAGGACTGTACGTTCGAAGCCATCTGTAGCTGGGAGTCCAGGTTTCTGTGAGATATAACCCGCCTTCGGTATCAACGCTGTTTCCGTTGTTGTCGCATGATGTCAGCGTCTGCGAAAAATTCTGCCACGCCGCGTCATCCCATACGTCCCGATTCGATTGTGTTGGACAATATCCTGCGCGAGCGAACTTTGCGGTAGCGAGCGTACTCTTACTCGTGAAGTGTTCTGCCACGAACGTGTTGAGGTCAGCTTCCCTATGTACGGGATCACCAGGGACCTCGACAGCAAATCGCTGCTGGGCGCTCGCCGTTGAAAAGAGAGCAACCAGTAGTAGTGTTGTTGCCGGTAGTAGCGCTTTCAGTTTCATTACTATCCTCCTGGGAATGGATGCGAGAGAGGGATCTCCAGCGCGAACGCGGGAGTCCACAGTCAGATATGCCCGAAACCTCACCAATTTCTATTAAAAGGGCTTGACTGACCCCTAGAGGGGCGTTCGGCGCAAATCCGGAACTAGGGCGTTGGGGATCGTGACCCTGACTAGCCACAACGGTCTGGTCGTTCCGTCAAGGAGCGCGCAATATTCAAACGACGACTCATCCGCTGACGATGAGAAGGCAATTCGAGAGGCGGTTGACCACTGAGTCGTTGAGCGCGGCTAGATCGCTTTTGGGCGGATGGTCATGTGCATGCGCACAAATTCTAATGAAATGCCGTCTGCCGTTTGATCCGTGGTTTGCTCGACGTGCGAAAATCCGAGTCTCTCGTAAAACGGTACTCCCGGTAGAGTAGCCATCAGTTCGAGATCCGAGAATCCCGCTTTTATTGCGGCGTTGTTGCACGCCTCAAAAATGCTTCGACCGACGCCCTTCCGCGCAAATTCAGGGGCGATGAAGAAGGCGCGGATCTTGGCCGCATCGGTCGCCGGGTTCAGTAACTCGTCAGTTCCGACGTTGAATCTCGCCGGTATCGT
>CBDTVC010000406.1:0-3924 GCA_965363925.1 uncultured bacterium
CGTTACTTTCTTTGGATCGCCAAAGAAAGTAACCAAAGAAAACTCTTGGGCTGGTGATTCTTTGTACTGAGGGCATTGCGATTTTCTGAAGACTCGTACCCTCAGTCAAAAAATCCCAAGGCCCCTGTGGCTCGCTGCCGCTCGCTGGCTTGGGGTGGGGACGCTTTGCTCGTTGCGCTCGCTCGCTTGGCGCGTTGGGTCGTTGGCGCGAAGATGCTCATGCCGCCGCCGGGTCGAAGCGGTAGCCTACGCCGTAGACTGTCACGACATACGTGGGATTTGAGGGATCTGGTTCTAGTTTCGATCTTAGATTTCTCACGTGGACGTCGATCGTCCGCGGAACGGCGTCGCTGCCGAAGCCATCGTTGTCGGAATCCAGTTTCTCCAGCAAGGCCTCACGTGAAAACACGCGGCCTGGTGCTTTCAGTAGAACGGCAAGCATCTCGAATTCGGTGGTTGTCAGATCCACGTCTGCCCCGGCAACAGTCACCGTATGCGTCAGGCGATCAAGTACAATATCGCGGGCGGCAAGCCGACCCGATTGGTCTATAGGTCCCCTCACCCGACGAAGCACAGCCTGGATGCGAGCCTCGAGTTCCTTCAGGCTGAACGGCTTTGTAACGTAATCATCCGCACCCAAACCAAGGCCCGTTAGCTTATCGGGCTCATCGACCTTGGCCGTAATCATTATGACGGGCACCGATGATTCATTGCGGAATGCGCGAACGAAATCGAACCCGTCGAGCTCCGGCATCATGACGTCCAAGAGGATGATGTCGGGTTCGAATTCGCGGGCGACGAATAATGCGTTCCGGCCATCTGTGGCGGTTCCGACTGAATAGCCTTTTTCGACGAGGTAATCTTGGAGCATCATCCGGATGGATGCGTCGTCATCTACTATTAAAACTCTCATGTCACTTTCTTTGGATCGCCAAAGAAAGTAACCAAAGAAAGCTCTTGGGCTGGTGATTCTTTGTACGGTTAACAGTGTGCAATATCGAAGGCTCTTGTCCTCAGTCAAAGAATCCCAAGGCCCGGGTGGCTCGCTGCCGCTCGCTCGGTTTGGGCGGGGACGCTTTGCTCGCTGCGCTCGCTTGCTTGAGGTTGGGCACGTGTCTAGGCAACGGGATTCAAGCGGTACTAGCACTCGCCATCGAGTCTGGCTCAGTAGGTCGTTGCTACATCGGAGTCCCATTTCTGGACGCTGGAGATGTCGGGCATTCCCCAGTCGTTTCCGTTCCATCCGTTGAAGCCGTCCATCTTGAACGTCCAGAAACCGGTTGTCATATCCGAAATTACAATCAAGCCGTCTGCGTTGCGCACATCCACACCGAACGCACCGTTGTACATGCCGAACTCACCTTCCGCAAGCTTCGGGCCGGTGTACGTGTCGTAGTACGCAACCGTCGATGGCTTCTTCGGATCCTGGAGGCTGAAGATCTGCAGGCCGTCCAGGTAGCCGGATACGAACACTAGAGGCCAACGAACTTCGTGGTTATGAACAAGATGCTCCCAGTTTGCCGTCCAAGCCGAAATTGGCGCGTTGATGTTCTCGGTTTCGCCGTCATTTGCACGCTTCATGTCGAAGATCCGGAGAGGGGCGTATTGGTACTCTGTTTCCGTTACGGCGTACCGACCGTCAGGGCTTGGCGTAAATGTGTGCCCCCACTGCACACCGTTGATACCGATCATTGTGTGCTCCAGTGCCGGCTTCTTGATGTCCGATACATCGTAGACGAAATACCCACCTGTTCCGCCGCCATAGAAACGATCCTGCCCGCTGGCAGGATGGAAGCCGACATACAGGTCGTGGTAGAACTGGGTAGAGGCAATGATATCCTCAGACCCTGCCGGACCACCCGACATTCCCGCCGGTAGCGGAACAGTCCCGACCATTGCCTTGTCGACATTCCCTTCGACGACCATTCCCAAGTCGTATATGTTTGCTTGTCCGCCGTTAACTGTCGTGAACAGGTAGACGTTGCCGTTCGTGTGCTTGTAGATAAAAATGTTGTGGAAGCCGCCAGCGAAGTTCGGCTCCTCCAGTCGGGCCACTTCCTTGAACTTGGAAACGTCCGGCAAACCGGTAACGTCAAACACAACGGCGCCGAGATTTGCATTAATACCAGGTCCGAATTGCGTCGATTGCACCACGTAGTATTTGCCTTTCCACTTGAAGTACTTGACGTCCATAGCGCCGAGGCCTGTATGCAAGTCCTCCTGCTCAATGCGCCAGCGCTTGATAATTTTAGGATTGGTTGGATCCGATATGTCGATGACGTCCATTCCTTTTACAGCGTGCTCTCCGATGTGTCCGCGCGCAACATATGCGAAGGGCCGGCCTAGCTCCTGCTCAACGTCCATGTCCATCACACTGACCGGGCCTCCAAGCGGAATGTGTCCAAGCACTGTAATATTGCTGCTACCACGTTCGGTTGAAGTCCATTGGGCGGATGCAGAGGTAGCGACGAAAGCTCCTATAAGAGCAAGGACAACAAAGAGGCGGTGGAAAGAGGGTGTGCGCGTGGGAATATTCATGACTCGTTGTTCTGGAAAGAAGTGGCGGATGATCCAATCTATGCACGTTAGCCAATTTTTGCTATCTCTTGGTGAATAGAAGCAGAAACGGCAAAAAATCCCCGACGCAGACGGCGTCGAACTACAAGTCGCCTGCGTACTTCGCGGCAATCTCCGCAAGCCGACTGTCAATCTCGCTGCGGGACAACCATCGCCCGCGTAGCATCACGCCTTCTCGCGATGACAGGTTATCGATATTCTCCAGCGGATTTTCACCAAGCAACACCAGGTCTGCACGATGACCGGGTTTGACTTTCCCAAACGTGTCGGCATTTGCGAAGTACGCACCGACAGCCACCGTCCCGGAACGCAGAACGTCGATCGGAGTCATGCCCGCATCAACCATTCGCTGCACTTCGCGATGCAACGAGAAACCGGGCACGCTGAAGAGTTGCGGTGCATCGGTACCCATCAAAATCCGTGCACCGCCTTTGTTCAATTCTCCCAACACCCTCATCCGATTGTCGATGACTAACTGTGCCGCGTCACGATCAAAATCCGGCGAGTTTACACGCACAGCCACGTTGTTTCGCCAGCTTGTCCGCGTCGCTTCCGAAACATATTTCAACTCCGGGAAGGACGAAAGTTCATCCAGGTCGTTAACGCCGTAGAGCGTTTCCCAAAGCACCATAGTCGGCACTACCCAGGCGCCGCTGCGTCTCACGCGCTCGACCAATTCTACCACCTTGCGTTGTGACACCGGCTGCTCCATACCGTTGAGCCCTTCAACCAGTCCATCAAGATGGTCAAACGTTTCCTGTCCAGCCTCGATTGCGCGAAGGATGCCGACATCGGCAGGGACATGCCCACCAAAACGGATTCCAAGTTCGTGGGCCGTCAACGCAACCGCATCATACTCATCCCGAGTTAATCCTGGATGGATCTTCAGCAAATCCCAACCTTCCTCTTTCTGCGCACGAACCCGCTCGGCCGCCTGCTCCGGAGAAGAAACGGATCCGCCGCTGAAGCTCGGACCGGCCAAATACAACGTCGGCGAAACGATGTCGCCACGTAGCGCGCGATCTCGCAGTTCCAACTGGCCCGGCCAACCAAGCATCCCTCGGACAGTTGTTATACCATTGGCAGCGTAAAGAAACAACGTTTCCTCGACGGCCTCCGGATCACCTCGTACATCCGGCACGTGACCATGCATCTCAGCCAAGCCCGGCATCAGATACTTTCCCGATCCCCGAATCTCGACGAACCCTTTTGGCGCGCGGACAATCGCCGACGGACCAATAGCCAGGATCGAGTCACCTTCAATCAATACGGTCACGTTTTCCTGCAGGGTATCGCCACAGGAAAGAAAACTGGAGCCGTCATCCAATGTCTCGCTTGACTCCTGAT
>CBDTVC010000407.1:0-3897 GCA_965363925.1 uncultured bacterium
AAACAAGCGCTCGCGGAGTCAGATCTGGGCGGAGTAATCTGGACCGCGCATCAAGTCAACGACATCGGTCTTGGTTTTGAGACGTTACTTGAATTCGACAAAATGGATTTACCGGGAAAACGGTGATGCAAAACTACATCGAGATCACAACGACGCAGTTGGCACTTGCCTCGTTGCTGATCCTGCTTAATCTCGGAATCTCATTTGTGCTTCGGCTCGGACTCGGCTCCCGATTGCTACTGGTCGCGATCCGGATGACGATTCAACTATTGCTTGTTGGGTTTGTACTCGAATGGTTGTTTGCGCTAAACCGACCGCTACCTGTATTGGCCGCTGCGCTTGTCATGGCCTTGCTGGCAGGGGTATCTGCAGTAAGCCGTTCGAAGCGTCGCTTTCGGGGCGTGTATTTCAGCAGTCTCGTTTCCATCCTGGTGAGTGCTGCGCTCGTGACGGGATTCGGTGTTGTGGGAATACTTGACGTCAACCCCTGGTTTGATCCGCAATACCTGATCCCATTGATGGGGATGATTCTTGGAAATGCATTAACAGGTATAACGCTTGCACTTGATCGATTTCTCGACGGCTGCAAGCAGAATCGAGGAATGATCGAGATGTTTCTAAGTCACGGTGCAACGCGCTGGGAGGCTGCGCATCGTGAGGTTAAAGAAGCGGTGCGGACTGGTACGATTCCGCTGCTCAACTCGATGGCCGTCATGGGGATCGTGAGCCTACCCGGCATGATGACAGGACAGATACTTGCAGGTGCGGCGCCGGCGGATGCGGTTCGGTATCAGATTGTCATCATGTTCATGATCGCGTCGTGTACGGCTTTGGCAACGGTGGGTATCGTGATGATGGCGTTTGTTTCTGTTTTTTCTCGGCGTCACGAATTGCTTACTGAACGGATATTGGGCTGAGGATGGCGCTTTGCTGAGTTAACGTGACGACTGTCCCAGTAGCGCAACCCTCATCTTTGGTTGACAAGCGAGTACAATAATTGCGACGTGCATCGCGGATGCAGCAAAGAACATTGACGGACCCACAGCCTTCAGCATGAAGAACTCCGGCCACGGGTTTGTCGTGTGGATTACGAATGCCGACACTGCGTCCCAAACACCAACGACGTTCCAGGTAACGACAATTCCCCAGACCCACAATCCACGTTTGCGGAGTAACAGGTAGGCGACGATTAGACCGGTCAGGCCGATGATCGCGTCGCCCAGTAGCGGCATCAACCAGGCTGCCGGGGGATCACCCGGTAAGCCGCTTCCAGCACTGGAAATGAAGGCGAGTGTCATCGCGCGGCCTGCGAGCAATAGCGTCAGGACGAGCATTGCAATTCGTGGCATGATCGGAGATTCGGATGGCGTCAAGGTCAATTGGTCACATCAATAATCGGTCAGGAGATTCGACTCCCAGCCCAGGATGCGATAACTTGCAAAAGGCAAGTATGAAGAAGTTATTTAGTTTACTTGCAAAATGCAAGTGATGCAATTATTAACACGACCAATTGGGGGTTTGCGCCAGCAATGACGAAGAAAAGCTTGGACAAGAATAAAGTCCGCGGAGGAGGGGACAAGACCGCACAGGCGACCGAGCGTGGCCGCGCAAAGACGAACCGCAGCAAAGCGTCCCATCGCAGCCGAAGTACCTGCCCGGTAACCTTTGCACTCGACCTGATCGGCGACAAGTGGAGCCTGCTGATCATTCGTGATTTGCTTTTCAAAAACAAGAAGCACTACGGCGAATTTTTGACTTCAGCGGAACGAATCTCAACCAACATTCTCGCAGATCGGCTGGTTAAGCTTGACTCTGCAGGGATCATCTCGAAGTCCGCAAATTCCACAAATGCCAAGCAGCACAATTACCATCTGACCCAAAAGGGCAAAGACTTGCTTCCGCTGATGCTCGAGATGATTCAATGGAGTGCAAAGCACGACGGACGCATTGCAAGCGAGGATAATATCATTGATGGCGCTCCCCGGAAGTTGCTGAAGAGAGCGAGGACAGATCGGGACGGTTTGTTGGCTGAGATACTCGGTGGGCTTAAGTAACCCCAGACTGCCACGTCGACTTGTGCCGCCATGTAAGTCCGTCCAGGGAGCCGTCGTAAAGCTCTCCCGGGTCCTCCTGGATTTCAGGCCCTCCCAATTGATCGAATTTCGCTGGCCTCTCTGCGACAATGAAGGTGTCAACGTAAGTTTCGAGCGTGCCGGAAAAACTGCGCCCAGGGATCCGGAACGGTTGCCAGACGATTGTGAATGTTCGCAATCGTAAAGCACGATGCAGTCACGGTCTCTTTGCGGAGTTCCTCCCAAGTAATCGGTGTAGCAACGGGTGCGCTCGGCCTTGCCCGAATGGCATAAGGCGCCACGGAGTTCTGCCCGTAAGAGTTGCGCAACGTGTCAATGAAGACCTTCCCATTTCGTTTCGTTTTGCGTATTTCGGTAGTCGCACGCGTCGGGTGCGCACTGACAATTGCGTCCGCCAGTTCGCGAGCACGAGTCCTGACGAAATCAAAACCGTTCACACGTCTGATCGGTGCGCGCACGTGAACCCCATCGCTACCAGTCGTCATCACATATGGCTTAAGCCCTTCCTGTTCAAGCAATGTCTTCAACAAGAAAGCCGTCTCGCGAACAGCGTCAAATCCGGATTCGCCAGGATCGAGGTCAAAAATGAGTTGGTCTGGGATATCCGGATGATCTATCCTACTCGCCCATACATGCGGAGTGATCATTCCCTGGTTCACCAGGTAGATCAACGTCGCCGCGGAATCACAAACAACGTGCTCGATTTGCGCTCCCTTTTCTTTGCTACCCTTCAGGTCTACGGTAACCCGTTCGATCCAATCCGGGAAATGGCTAGACGGACGCTGTTGTACAAACACCCTGTTGATCGAGCCATCGCGCCAGCCGACCCGTTGCATCATTAGTGGCCTGTCGCGAACGTACCGGAGCAAGTAGCCGGAAGCGTAGAAGTAGTAGTTGATCAAATGCTGCTTGGTAATTCCGTCATCCGGGAAAAGCACTTTACCGAGGTGGGTCATCGAAATCCATTGTCCGCCGACACGGATCCCGGGTTTGGGTCCAGAGACTACTTCGGATCCGAATGAGAATTCCTCGAGCGTCATGTTCGACCCTGGTCTTGGCTCAGTGCGTGGCGTTGCGACCAAGTATGATGAATGCGGCCAATAGCGATATTCCCCCTTACAAAGAAAAGGGAATTTGCCCAGTGTTCTTGTCGGGAAGCCTCTTCCGTCTTGTGACGGCCGAAATCTTTGTGAGAGGTAAACCTTGTGATGATTGGAGCCGTGGGGTATTCCACTACGACTCGTTGGCGGAACGTCTTCCGACTGAGTTTTCTTTCCCGTGATATGTTGCAGCAGTGTTTCTGCAGTGTTTCCGTGATGTTTCGGCCACAACAATCGCTTCCGCCCTCCGCTGTGAGTCACGATGTCGACGTGAAGGGTTCCTAAGAGTGATTGTGTGGTACGTGGATCGCACGATCAAAGTCGCTGGTTAGACAATGACTAGACTGAACCAGACAAGAAGGCCCACGATCGGCCTTAGTTCGCCCGTGCTCCGGCGACGGCGCTTGACCGTTCTGTTTGCTGTTGCCTTGTTTGCTGTTGTCTGGCTGGTCCGGGACGGCATGAGTCAAGTGCGAGTTCACGGACCGGAATGGGCACAGAAGCGAGAGTTGATTGAGCTCGGCGCGGATCAGCTCGGATACGACGAACAACTTGCACGTAAACTGGATTACGCGGCATCCGCATACCGAACCATTGATTCAAGTGGCGGATGGTCATTTCTGGAACCAGGTACCGTTCGGTCGATGGAACTTGAGAACCGTGACAGAGAATTGCGCGTCCGGCTATGCGCAGAGGAATATGTC
>CBDTVC010000408.1:0-3897 GCA_965363925.1 uncultured bacterium
ACGGCGGATTGTGGCGGCTCGAACGATTGTTTGGTCGCTCCGCACTGCAGGAATGCAGCATCATCTTGGCGCTTAATCGAAAACTCTACGACAATAGCCTGGATGGAATTTCCGTTGAGGACCTCAAGCGACAACCGTCGTCCGAAACAAACAACCTGTTGTGGGTCGCTGGCCACGTCGCGTCAACCCGGTCGGCGATTGCCGCGATGCTGGGCATGCCGCTGGAAAATGAGATGGCGGTGTTTGCCAAAGGCTTCGATAATACCAAGTCATATCCGACGATCGACGACGTGAAGGCCTTCTTCACGAAGGCGACAGGCAGTATCCACGAAGGACTGCCATTGATTTCGTCAGAAACACTTCGTGGTCCGGCACCCTCGCGATTTCCGATCAACGACTCCACCTTGCTTGGCGCGATCACGTTCCTTGTCCAACACGAAGCGTACCATATCGGACAGATGGCCCTGTTGCGGAAGTTCGTCGGAAAAGAGGCCACTAGCTATTCGTAGGATCGTGGTTTCGTGGTTTCGAGGCTCGAGGCTCATAGCGAAGAGGGCAAGAGAACCAAAGGTTTGTCAGCGGATAAAATAGTCGCGCTGCTTTCGAGGGCCGCCTCGCAAAATGAAGCGGCCCTCGAAGGAAACCTTTTGCAAACGACAAGTCATCAGCATGGAATTCCCTCCATTTCCCGGATTCAGAACGCAGGCCTTCAAGTTTCTTCGCGACCTTGCCGAAAACAATGAACGCGAGTGGTTTAAAGAGCGAAAAGATACGTTTGACGACGAGTTGAAATGGCCAATGCAGTGTCTTGTTGTTGACGCCGGACGTCGGTGCCAGTCGGCTGGCCTGTCGCTTCGGGGTGATCCGAAGAAGTCGCTGTTCCGAATCTATCGGGACACACGGTTTGCCAAAGACAAGTCTCCGTACAAGACACACGTCGCGGCGGTGCTTTCCGAATCCGGAAGTACAAAAGACCAGGGCGGGATCTACATCCACGTCGAACCCAAAAACTGCTTTGTCGCTTCTGGATTCTGGAATCCTGAGTCAAAACACCTTGCGAAGCTTCGCTCGAAGATTGCGTCCAAACCTGACGGCTTTCTTGAACTGATCGACTACCTGACTGACAAAGAAATTCCTCTGGCGCAACACGGTGCCGGCTTGAAGCGAATGCCACGTGGATATGAAGACCATGCGGACAGCGAAATTGCAGACTACCTCAAGTGGAAGTCGTTTATTGTCGTCCGCAAGTTCAATCAGTCAGCACTGAAGAAGCCTGAATTTGCAGATGACATCTCCCAGTTTGCCGAGGATATCGTTCCGTTGGCCGAGTATTTGAGTTGAGGGCTGATGCTAATTAGTGGTCTTCAAACGTATCGCGCAGGAACACATCAGAAAGATAGACTGGCAGAGTCGACCATTCCGGCTGATGAACCCGCGGAGTCTGACGAGGCCGCCACGCGCTTCAGCCCTTGTCTACCACTCATACCTTGCGGTCGAGATGTTATGTATGACGTCTGAGATTTGCTCAGTCTCCAATTGACCGTCATCAATTCGAAGTCATTACTGACCGGAAAGACCCCACAACGTTGATCGTAGCAGTTGTCCGCGGGTTGCGCGCCTCAGCCGTAAAGTTGACATTGCCCGAGATTTCTGTTTCGGATGATGACATGATTTCGACCGTTCCGGTGATTCCCTCAAACTGTTCCGTTGGCGTGATGTAGACAGCAGCAGACCACTCCGTTGCCCCGCTACCGTCATCGACAACATCGTAGGATCCGATAGCGGGCCTTGAGGCTGAACCAAAACGCAAGGGGATGGCCTGTGTTGTACCGTTTCCAAGCGCGATCGTAAAAACGCTGCTGGCATACGCAGTCGCGTCTCCGCTGAATGAGGCACTAGCGCTACCGGAAAGCGTAACGCTAAAAGATCCGAAATCATCCATTTCGTCTGAAGGGTCGCTACTTGAGCAACCGGCGACACAGAGTAGCAACGCAGGTATCAGGGCTAGCAGTTTTCGTGTTCTCACTTGGTGCATGATCGTGGCCAGTGACGGCGTGATAAATTATCGAAACCCCCTGCTTGATCCGGATTCTTATCGTACCTCGAGACCATGGGTCTCCATTGAAACTGATTCCGTGCACGACGGCCGAGGTTTTCTCCGTCGTGTTAATAGAAACGAAATCCAGCGGTGTTCTGGCTCACTCTCATATCAGAATCAGCTCTGCCGATCAATTGGCGATAGGGAACCCTTGCTTGCCACAGTTCAGTTGTCGTGATGAGGGCGTGACGACATCGGCGCTCCGGCTCATCAACAGAACAGGAGAGTGAAAGCCAGTTGAACAGAATCGTGTGTGTACGACTATTCGGAATTATACATTTACGTGTCGGAGCGACATCGTATAGGACTGGCAGTACCGGGCGAGGAGATTCGGGGAGTGCGGAAACTGCGGGCCGACCAGCCGACTAAAAGAAGTTGAAAAAGTAAACCAATGCGGCATGATCTACGCGCTTGCCTTCATACGATCCGCGGGCAGAACGGCCAAATATCACTGTGCCGTCTGGTGCAATTTCACCGGCCATTCTACCGTTGATCCAGACTTGACCGTCATCGAGAATTTGTCCAACTTTTTTGCCAGCACGCGTGACGATTCCCAACGCGTCGAGATGTCCAAGGCGATGGCCTTTGATGCGCACATTCCCTTCTGAATCGATCTCGCCAACCGGCTCGCCCTTCATGAGTACCGTTCCACGCTTCGTGATTTCGGCGTGTTTGGCCCCGTCCAAGTATAAAATCTGATTTGCCATTTTCGAGCGTCACCCCGCAGGATGTACTAGTTGCCGTGCACTGAAGTCCACCAATCGTCAAGATTGTACCATCTCGCAGACGTGTGTATCGTATCGACAAGTGTGCAGACAAATTCAGTCGGAAGGCATAATTATCGATCAGTGAAGCGGATTGCGTCACTGGGCCTCTTTTCTCCGCTTATTATCGCCTTGCGCTGACTCTCTCGGCTCTTCTCAGCTCGCTTGGGAGTGCCGTAAAGATTCTGATAGTTGATTTACGGACTAGTTGCCTCGTGGCAGAGAAATGGATGTTTGCGGTTTGGCCGCGATCATCAGGTCAAACTCCACGACGATTTCATCGCGAACTCTGATGAGCCCCCCAAGGGCTCGTGGAGGAGTGATACTGTATTCGGTCATGCGGATGGGCAGGCGGCCGTGGATACGAAAATTGCTCGATCCGGTTTGCTGTGCGGTCGCATCAAAAGACACCTTTCGCTCAACACCGGCAACCGTCAGGTAGCCCTGGGTGACCAAGGACACTGGACGTTCATCGCTGTCGGCTTCCGATGTTTGAATGGGGTTTTGTGCTTCGCCAGATCTTATTACGCTCAACGAACCGTTTGCGGTCTCGGCTGAAAGTGAAGGCGTGGCACTGATAAGACGATATTCTATGTTCGGGTGAGCTTCTGAACTCATGGCGTCTCGTAGGTCCTGGTTCATTCTGCCTCTCCCACACTCAAGTTCAGCGACTGGAACCTCAACCGATGCCTCAATTTCCTCCGGCGTAGCGGCAACGGCGTACACGTATAAGCTTTCGGCATTGCAGCTAAATGAATTCAGCGACGTTGAGCCTTCTATCCAGAGTCGCGAGGATGGCAGTAGCGTAAACTCCGTCGGAGTTTCGAATGGCTGCGGTACCAGTTCCAGATATTCGAGTGTCTGATATCTGGTCAACAGAAGTCGCGCCGATCCGTCAGCCGAAGTGGAAGATGCGATCAGTAGCGCGAGAATTATGCTGATCCTATACATGAGGTGCCTAGATGAAGTCAGCAGTGATTCGATTGGTTCGGACCCTTCCATCTGTTCGTAGTATGCCGATGTGTGACTATTGCT
>CBDTVC010000409.1:0-3890 GCA_965363925.1 uncultured bacterium
GAAAGTCGCACGCCGCTGGTCGCTGGTCACCCCGCGCAGGAACTTGGGTACCTCAGGCTCGCAAAACGTCCGTAACGGGAGTTGATTCGCCTTGGCATTCTCGACGGTCGGTTGGGGTCGTCTCGGGAAGGTCCTGATCGGTAACGCTCGCCCAAGGCCTGGCTAGCGTTCCAGCTCATCATCATCTAGCGTTACGCCAGACAAGCTGGATTATCCGTCTACGCGAGCGATGGTATTCGAGATGCTACGGTACGCTCGGTCATAGTAGACCAAGGGGTTACCGTCTATACGAGAGGAGACGCGATCAACAAGGCCGACAATTAACGAATGGTCACCAAGCGGGAATACATTGTATATCGAGCAGAAGAATACCGCCTGGCATTCACCAAGTACCGGGATGCCATCGTCCCCGACGAGAAAGTCAATCGTGTCAAACTGTTGCTTACTCTCTAGGTCGGGGCGCGCGAAGTGATTAGAGATCTCCGATTGCTCGTCACCCAGGACGTGAACTACAAACCGATCTCCACGGGGCAAGACCGAATGCATGCGCGCTCGCCGAGACAGGTTGAACGTGATCAGCGGCGGATCAAGGGATGCACTGGTAAACGAGCCAATGGTAATCCCCCTGGCCTCCTCACCGACGCCTGCCGTTACAACGGTTACTGGCGACGCAACCCGTCGCATCGATTCCCGAAGTGCAGTCTGAACAACGGCGTTTTCGCTGACTTCTGTATTATCCACTTGTCTAGCTTGTCGGATTAGCTGAATACGTCCTTCACCCGGTTGAAGAATGATTTTCGCTGCTCTCCTTTTTCGGGCGGTGTCGGCTTGAATGATGGCGAGGAGCGCATTCCATCGAGGATTTCTTTTTCCTCTTTGGTTATCGACTGCGGCGTCCAAATATTGAGTCGGACCATCTGATCACCTCGTCTCGCGCTCGAAACATCCGGTAGACCGCGGTTTCGCATACGCAGCAGCTTTCCAGGCTGAACACCGGGATCGACCTGCAGGGTCGCCTCTCCTCTAAGCGTCGGGACTTCGATTTCAGTGCCAAGTATGGCATCGGGCATCGAAAGGAAAACATCGTGGTAGATATCGAGACCGTCCCGTACAAAATGTTCGTGCGGCTTTTCGATGATCTCGATTCGCAGATGACCCGCACTGCCGCCACGCACACCTGCATTACCAGCATGCTTTAACGTCAGGTAGTGCCCTTCGAGTACTCCTGGAGGGACTGAAACGGGCAAGGTTTCTTCACCTTTAACTCGGCCTTCGCCGGCACAAGCCGTACACCGACTTTGAATCGTGCGTCCCTCACCTTGACAGGCCGGACATGGCTGCACCGAAACAAATTGACCAAACACCGAACGGGCGACCTGCCGGACCTCTCCGGCCCCTCCGCACGTTGTGCAAGTCTCATACGAATTTGCGCCACCCTCTGCCCCGGATCCGCTACACTCCTCGCAGGCGATGTGCTTCGTCACCTTGATTTTTTTCTCGACGCCATCCGCAATTTCTTCAAGCGACAACGGCAGTCGGATGCGCAGATCTCCACCTTGGCGTCCTGTTCCCCGCTGTCGCTGACCGCCACGCGCACGTCCACCAAAAACGTCTTCAAAGATTCCACCGCCGCCCCCAAAGATGTCAGAGAAGGCGCCGAAGATATCATTGATATCCTGGAAACCTGGTTGAGCCCCGTTTCCGCGAACACCAGCATGACCAAATCGATCATAGCTTGCCCTCTTTTCAGGGTTCGATAAGACCTCGTACGCTTCAGCGGCCTCCTTAAAGTTCGCTTCAGCCTCTGCATCATCGGGGTTCTTATCCGGATGATATTGCAGGGCAAGTTTGCGGTAAGCCTTTTTCAACTCGGCGGCATCAACAGAGCGTTGCACAACCAGTATTTCGTAATAATCTCGCATTCGGAATCAGAACCTACTGAGCAACAATAACTTTTGAGTGGCGGAGCACGCGATCTCCGAACATGTATCCCTTCTGAACTTCGGAGATTACTGCACCGGGCTCAACGCCGTCCGCAGCTGGCTGCTGCATCAGCGCTTCGTGAAGCGACTCATCAAACTGCGTTCCAACCGCATTGATTTCAGTCAAACCAAGACGCTTCAATTCATCCGAGAAATTCTTGTAGACCAGATTCATTCCTGAGCGCAGCGCCTCATAAGAACTCTTGACGTCGACATCAGGATTGTCGGCAAGGGCACGAGATGCGTCCAGGCTGCGGCCCAGATCATCATACACGCCCAGAACATTTTGCAAAACAATCGACTTACCAAGCGCTGTGTCTTGAATCCGTGCCTGTTCAGTTCTTCGTCGATAGTTCTGAAATTCAGCAGAAACTCTGAGCAACTGGTTCTTTATCTGCGCCAATTCCTCATCAACCGACTGCGTGGCCTCGGCTCCAGCATTGGCTTGCTGATCCGGACTATCGACATTTCCCGCGCCAACACCTGAATCATCGAGGTGCCTTGCCGTGCGTTCATCCGAAACGGTTTGATTCGCTGCCGAACCACCGTGAAGGTTTTCTTCTGTCATTGGACTCTCTGACACCATTTCCTCACTCATTAACAGTAACTAATTTTATTCAACTTGCGCCGGCTTTATTCAACGTGCGCCGGGCAGCGTAGCGACCACAATCATTCAGATTCTGCTCCAGCCGCAGTGATCACCTTGGCCATTCCCTCGACGAGCGACACCACTCTTCCGTACTCCATCCGCTTCGGACCAATTACTCCAATGGTTCCAACGCTCTGTCCCAACGTATACTGTGCGGTAACGATCGAATACTTGGCAATGTTTGAGTCGAGTCCGTTTTCAGAACCAATCGAAATCGAGGCTGTCCCCATTCCCGTCAGTTCTTCAAAATGCGTGTCTTCGATTACGCTTACCACCGTGTCCTTGTCTTCAATCAACTCAATAAGAGTCCGTAGATCTTGTGGCTCACGAAATTCCGGCTGAGTCAGCAATCCTTGAGTATTTCCATACAAAACACGGTCAGACTCAGGCAACTCACTGAACAGATACTCTGATTCCTTTAGTGTCAACTGCACGAGGCCTGTAACGTCGGCCAGATCCGCTACCCGCTCATGGAACGTCTCTCGAATCTCGAGCAACGAGAGACCAACAAGCCGTTCGTTCAACATTGACACGATTTCATCAAGTGCTGACCTGCGGATATCCAGATCAACCTTCAAAACAATCGTTTTTACGAGTCCCCCTTTGACGCTGATCACAAACATCATTCTGGAAGACGAGAGCTTCACCAGCTCAAGTCGTTCAAGAACACCCGTCGACAGCTTTGGCGTCAAAACCACACTAAGCAAGCTTGAGAGGCTTCCAAGCACTCGGGTGCTTTCAAGCAGCAGCTCCTCCGTGCGCCCGGCTATCTGCTCGAGTTCTGCCCTCAATACCTTCTTGTCTGCAGCCGACAACGAGTGGGACTCCATTAGCTGATCAACAAACGTTCGATAGCCCAACTCAGTCGGGATCCGGCCAGCTGACGTATACGGGTGCTCCAAGAATCCTCGCTCCTCAAGATCACTCATCGTATTCCGAATCGAAGCCGGACTAAGACCGATCGCAAAATTCTTGGCAACAAAGCGCGACCCAATCGGACCCGCCGTCTCAACGAAGCTTTTTACAACAACACGCAGGATCTCACGCTCCCTCTCGGAAAGCACTCCGGTGACAGGCTCAATCGCTGAATGAGACCGCTTTGATTGTGGATTTCGTTTTTTCTTTGCCACTGTAAACTCGATTCTGCGTCAGCAAACTTCTTGCCGCGCCAAACCTGTCAGATATTGCTCCTGGAAACTCGTACATCCGACGAAGATCCTGGCCTCGTAGGGCCAAATTGAGTGATCTTCACGAGCGGA
>CBDTVC010000410.1:0-3888 GCA_965363925.1 uncultured bacterium
TCGGAACGGCTGCTCGCCGAACGGGGAGATTGGTGGGTTTCCATCTAGAGATAGCCTGGCGATAACGCAGGCTGTTTGCGAGGTGAATCACGCAATATGTTGCAGTACATGTCTTTGCGAATATTTTCGATCATCGATAAAACAGAAAAACCCCAGGTCCCACCACGGCCCAGGGTTTTTCAAGAGATGTATCGATTAGAGATGCAGGGTAAGAGTACGAATGAATGATGAAATTTTGCGTGATGAATCGCGAGATTTTTCGATTTTTTTATGTCTTGCCTGTCTTCGACGCCACAAGAAGCTAGCAGTCGCGCAAACTTGTCATCAAATCCGTAGTGTAAATCGCACCGTTCGCAATTCAACTGTGCCTTTGCCGGGCTATGGATCTCCGCAACAGTCCGGGCGACACTAGTCCATGTTAGTCTATGTGCAGGAACGACTTGCTTGCCGTGGAGTTCGGACTTGAAATGACTAGAAAGTAGACACCAGCGGGCGCATCACGCAGGTCAAACTTGTATTCCATCAATGAGCCCAAATCGCTGGTCTCGACGCCAGATCGCAATCGTCTACCTAATAGGTCGAAGACGCTGGCCGCGACCTGATCTCTAGACTGCGGCCGATTCACCTGTATTGAAACATGCAATCGTGCGGGATTCGGATACGGTTTCGTCGAACCGACGAGTTCAACCGTAACTAGTCTTCGGCCGATTTCGAGAACGCGACCGGAGCGGTCGATCTGTCGCAGGACGACGGTGTATTGTCCCGACTGAACGTTGTCAAACTGATGCGAGTATGCACTACCGTCGTTCAGGCCTGAACCTGTTATGTCTGCCGTGGACACTATTCCATGCCAAGGTGATTCGAGCTGAATATTAAAATGACTGTTGTCGTTTTCTGAAAGCGTAGTCCACTCCGAAATGATCGTCGATCCATTGCTCGTCGCAGAATACTGCACGAGCTCAACTGGCAGCTCATCAGCGAAGTAGGCTCGGTATACCAACGTTTCGTCGTCAATAAACGGATTCGTTTTGCCAGACTGATAGCCAGCCACCGCGGTGTTGCGTGCAAGTTCATTTCCATCTACCGGATCCGCGTCGTGCCACGCCCTGAGCGTTGATTTCTGTAGTGGGAAGAATGCAGGATCGGCTGCATCCGCCGAAGATCGATAGATGGTATAGAAATAGAACATCGCCCTTGCGACGTTTCCCTTGTGGTCCTCTCGCGGCTCAAAATATTGCCCACTCAAGAGTTCGCTGTATTCGTCGATGTCCTGCGGAGGAATCGAGGTCGTGGACGATACATCTCGATACCAAACGGATGTCTGCCCATCCGCAATTTCACCAAAGGGGAAAGAGGCGCGGGCAAAGTTGACGTTCAGTTTGGTTGGGAAGAGGTGGTGCATGTTAGCCTGCGGTGCGCCGCTGCCCGCGCCTTTGGACTGCGGCCACGTATGCTCGACATTGATTCCAATTGTTTGCTGGTCCGGAAAATTGTTGACGTCATCGCTCGGATCGCTGCTGGGATCGCCATCAAGGGGAACGAAAAAGCCAGTATAGACGCCATACACGCCGTCGACTGTTCCATTCGAGCTTTGATCAATTGTGCCAAAAAGCAGATCCTGTGCCGCATCGATGGTCTGAACAGAAGAGGGAGTGTAGGCACCTTGAAGACTGATAATCAGCGTTTCTCCCGTCTCGCTAGGAAATACCGTCTGGCCTAACGAATGCGGCGCCAACACTCCGCTGCTTGCCAACAAGACAACTAGAGATGCGACATTAGACGCGGTTGATCGAATGCGAATGTATGCCTGCACTTGGAAGTTTGTCTTCATACGCTACTCCAAAAAAAAGAGGGAGTGGACCGATGCCCACTCCCTCCATAAGAACGAACGATAACATTAAACGCTATCGACCTAGAACCAAACGCCCCGAAGTGACAAATTTGCTGCCCGTAACTCGGTACAAGTATGTACCCACAGCGAGACCGGCTCCATCCACTTGTATTGCCCGGGATTCGCCATCCGCCATGCGGCCGTTGTATAACGATTGGACTCGTCGGCCAAGCGCGTCATACAATTCGACGGTTACGTCCTGAGCATCTCGAACAGTCAAATTAAACGAGGTCGCCGAGACAAACGGATTCGGATATGCAGCTTCTAGCTCAAACGATTCTGTTAGCGCGAGCTCGGTCTCGATCGCCTTCGAATAGGAAAACGTTCCGTCGGAATCAACCATTTTTAGCCGGAACGCATCGCGGCGAGAATCACCCTTTGTGGCATACCGGTAAGTGCCAGGGCCTTTGGCATCCACATAACCAATTGCCTCGAATGCTCCCGACCCGGTCGCTTGTTCTATCTCGAAGCCATTCAGGTTGTCTTCGCTGGTCGTTGCCCACTCCAGAAGTAACCCTGATTCCGTTGACAATACTGAGAACTCAGTTAGCTCAGCCGCGAGACTCGAGAACGGCGTGGTCGAAACGTTATCGATTCCAAATTCGTCCCGGCTGCCGCTACCTCCTACGTCATCAAACGTGAACTTGAGCGAGAACAAGCCTTCTTCTTGCAAACTGAAGCCAAGATCGATACTGACGGACTTCGACGTTTTGGTCCAGGCAGGCGAACCAGCAGCTGCTGCCGGGCTTGTCAGGTCAAGCGTGGTAAGATCAGTGGACGTAAAGAAGTTGTCTCCGGACCAGCTTATTTTAACGGAGTTCGAGCGCCCCTGGTCATTGTATACCCAGACGTCATACGACAGATCGACATCCGTGACAGAAGCACCTGCGACATTGAATACCTGGTAGATAAGCTCGCCGGGTGTGGCATCATTTCCGATTGGTTGCAGACCAAAAACAACGTTACCAGCACCATCGACATCGAACGCGTACAAACCACCCGTGGACTCACCTCCAGTACTCGTTCCACGAGTGAAGTCGGGGAAGCTTAGGCCGAGGCAGGTGTCGTAGAAATCGCAATCGCCGTCCGAAAGTCCATTAAACGACCATGACTCAGTGGTCACTCCACCGGCTGGGGCGACACCATCGAACCCCGTAGCAAGGTATGAATTGAAGTCCTCGACGAGTGGTACACCGATGCTCGACCACTCGGCGAACGTGTCTTGGGCAGCGGCCGAAATCGGGAGAAACAAGAGAAAAAGAGCAGTAACAAGAAGACGCATTTTGCTGTGGAATAAGTCTTTTGGGAAGAAAACGTTGTACTCCCTAACAATAGGAAGCATCCAGTTTCAATGCTAGTTATGTTTTCTACAAAAACGCTATATATCGGATAATTGCTGTTCCAGGCAGTAGATTACCGGACCCTTAGTGAACAGAATAATCACAATGCTGGACAATCCGCTAACGTAAATTGGCGGGTCTATTTCTATAGGTGTATGGACAAGATCATTGTAACACAAGCTGAAGCCGCCGACGCTGATCGGGTTGCACCGCTGTTTGATGCCTACCGGCAGTTCTACCGCCAGGAATCCAACCTTAGTGGGGCACAGGCCTTTCTATCCGAACGTTTGAAAGCATCTGAGTCGGTAATTTTCCTTGCCAGTGACGCTGATTCGGGGATGGACCTCGGGTTTACCCAGTTGTATCCACTTTTCAGTTCTGTTAGAATGTGCCGTGCATGGGTTCTCAACGATCTATTTGTCGTTCCGGAGGGTAGGCGCCGGGGAGTGGCGCACCTCCTCATGGCGACCGCAACCGATTTTGCCCGAAGTACGGGAGCAGAAGTTATACAACTTGAAACCGAGAATTCGAACGTCGGGGCACAAAGCCTCTACGAGAAGGAGGGATGGTCTAAAGAATCAGGCACGTCCCAATATTCGTTGCCCTTGTGACACCCCAGCAATCGGTACATCCCTGTTAAGCAGTTGATAGATCCAC
>CBDTVC010000411.1:0-3884 GCA_965363925.1 uncultured bacterium
GTGATCTCATATTCGCCGCTGATCGATATTTCGAGATTCATCCCCTGGTCAGCGGTGATCGCGGCGTCGACGACGGACGAATCTGGTCCGCGCACACCGCTCATGACCGGTGCAAACCGGAGTGCACCGACTGGCGCTAGCAGCGGCTCCACAAAATCGGTGACGATTCGTGTGGCACGCTCGGCTGCACCGACCACCACCAGTACGGCGCCTTCGGCGAGCCTGTCCAGCTGCTTGCTCCACCCAACAACAAGATCTCGTTGCAGGGAGTCCTGATGTGCTGTATCAACCCATTGTTCAATCGCCGAGCCCCATTGCCTTACCCGGCGCGCGAGATCGACACAATCAAGACAGCCTACGATGTGGTCCTCGACCTCGTCAAGACGCTCTTGTGGCAACTCCCGGCGAAAGTAATCCACAAGTTCTTCCGCAGGAATGTGACGCTGCACGCGTTCAAGGGATGATACCATGATGACAGCCTCCTTTCAGGATAAAGTGTTAATCCGACAAACAGTCGGCTAAGTCTGGATTCTTCGCCAGCGTTGCGATTACGTGTCTGTCGACGGAACTCCACCACCTGACGACGTCGGCGGAGTGTTCACGCAATGTGGTACCGACGAAATACTCGCGAAGCACCGTCGACCCTACAATTCGGTCCAGCAAATTCACGTAGGCAGCCCGTGTCTTCGGAGCTTTCGTGATTTCGCTTAGAGGCTGATCCATCGAGCGCCGAAAACCATCAAACACTTCGTCGAACGTTTCGCCTTCGAGGTTGAATATCCGTCGAAACTCTCGGCTGAATCTTTCGGATAGTGCGTCCAGTTTCTCGTCCGCGTAGGAATCAACGACCTCGGTCGGTTTGTATTGGAGCAGTCGGCAATAACCGTACGCAATGGGTTGATGCGGCGGCCGCGTTGTCTTGAAGACCTCACCCAAGACTGCCTTCAGACACCTCTCGTCCATAAACCGCGGACTCGAACCGCCACGATCCCAGGCGTCCGAGTCAGTTCCACCGCGGAGCCTGTAGTAATCTTTTACGGCATAGTCGGCTTGCCGCAAAGCAAGTCGTTGGAACGAGGCAAGGGCTGGATCGAACTGGTGTAGACTGGACTGAATTCGGATCCACGCGTTCTGGCCCACGTCGTTGGCATCGTCTTTCGAGTTGATTTTGAACCGGCAGTAGTTCTTGACGGGTTCGATGTATCGGGCGGCGAGCGCGTTCAATGCGCGTCGCGCTGATGGCTCGTCATCATTATTCAACGCGCACGAAACAAGGATTGCATCATCGACGGCTTGAACCCAATCTTGAGCATCACCGTCGCTCGCCTCGACGCACTCGTCGAGCGACACGTCTCTCACTGCCCGATCAAGCAGCACTCCATAGCGCGCAAGCAATCGATCACTCTTTGAACGATGCTCCACGATTGCCTCGCGCACGGTGTTGCCCAACCTATCCTCAACCAACGCGAAACAATCTGCAACCATGTCAGCAGGACCCGAAGGTGTAACATCCGAGGACGTTCCGACGACAGACGCACGCAGTCGTGCGTGAAGGTCAGCCAATCGCAAATTGCCAACGGTGTCCGCCGCACCCGACTTTGATAGTCGACGGTCCGCCACATAAGCCAGGATCTGGTGCGGCAACGCACGAGCGAGAATATTTTGCGGCTTGTGTTTCGGCACTTCCGGCAAGTTTGCATACGCGAAACCGACACCGGCGAGGTGTTCGTGATGTCGGGAAGCGTGCACGAACGAAAAGATATGTAAAAGGGAGGTCACGTTATTGGACACGAACGACTTTCCGGACTGACCGCGTCGTCGCCGTCTGAAGATGGAGGAAATACACTCCAGCACCAACGGATACGCCATCGTCAGCCCGCCCATCCCAATAAAATTCATGCGTTCCAGCCTGCTTGTCTTCGTTTTCGAGCAAGCGGACCGTACGACCGAGTACGTCAAAAATGGTCAATTTGACGTGTTGGGCTTCGTGAATTCGGTATTGGACGCTGGTCTGTACGAAAAACGGATTCGGGAACGGCGCCGACAGCGTCCCATTGGCTGCCTCGTCCATCTTGTCTGCCGTCGACGATGCAACGTAATCCAGCGATCCAACAATCACGGTCAGAATCTCCCGTTGTCCTGTCGGCGCAATCCGCAGTCGTACTTCTTTGCCCGGCGATTCGGAGACTAATCGGCCTCGGTGCATTACGGCAAACGATAGCGATTGCGCTCCCCCGTTAGGCCCGTTTGATCTGCCCGCTACTTCCTCGACGCGAATAACGGCAGTTTTCTCCAGCCCAATCAAGTCGTCGGGTACTACCAGCTCGACTTCGACGTCCCAGGCATGACCTTCCTGGCTTAGTGGTCGAAGACTCTTTGCAAGCCGCGTCCGATTGTCGCGGTCATCCATTACGCTGACGCGAAGATGCTCGCCGATACCCGGTGCTTCGACAACGTCCACCCGGGGCTGGGAGTTTTTCGAGCTGGCTGTAAACCCGATAAAATTCTGAGTGTCGCGGAGATCAGAATCTTCGACCGTTCCCACAATCTGTAGTTCAAAAAAGCCCGAATTGCTCGACGACTTCTGCCACTTCGTCGAAGCAGATCCTGACGTTGGTGGAACAGAGATTGTCACGGAGTCGACATCCGGATTGAACACGAAATACCCAGACCACGGATCGAGGGTGGCCTGGTTGTAAACATATTCGATTCCGTCAAACCCCACAGGCTCCTGAACTTGCGCCGATCCGACCACGTTGTTCCACGCTACAGGAAAATCGAACGGCGTGGCAATCTGATTCCACCCCGGTTGGAGGCGGAGGTCGAACGGCTGCGATGCGTCAACGGAAATCCCGTCTTCAATATCAAACGTGCGCTCGCCACGGCTTGCCAGCCAGAATGCGACCCCGGGTTGGAACGAGCCAGCTATATCCGGAACTTCCCCGTAAGCCTGGCCTTCCCACCGTAGCAACCGCCACTGGCCTTCGTATGGACCGAGGTCGTCGGCCAGAACGGCCAGAGGAGTTGCGTCGCTCAGGTACGCTGGTACAGAAACCATTTGATACCCACCGTCTTCCAGAAGAACTGGCCCAGCAACCTCGCTGATCCCGATTCTGATGTGAATCGGATTGTCTTCTGGACTGGTCTGCGGAACCGTTATCACTCCTTGGCCGCTCGTAATCGCGAGGTAATAGTCGACGCCTCGCAAAGTGATCGCGGCTGCCGGAATCGAAACGGTGCCAACGGTACTTCCGATACTGAATACGGCTGGCAAGTACGTCGTTTCGCCAGACATCCGGTAGAAGACCTCCATTCGATCAACGGACAGGCTAGCTGGAAGCGTCGCTGCGAGATCCAGGGGCCTACCCGTAATTGGTGTGGATGGCGTGACGACGATAATCAGCTGACTACGCACAACCGCGACGTTGTCAATCCGAAACGAAGAGTCATCGCCATCTCTTTCCGCCACGAAACACAACGTCGCATCAACATTCGAGGCGACGAACTGTCGCGCAAACGGTGTCCATGTGGTCGCCGGGTTGGGCCGAGGCAACTCGAGTATGAGGGTACCGTCGATGGTTGCCGCAAACCCGTCGATCTTCTGCGGATCTCCTGAACCCTCAGCAAAGCTTGCGTAATGTCCATTGATCTCGAAAACGCGCCCCGGCGTCAACCCGGTGAGACTCTGACAAAGAGTCGGATCCGTCGACGCATCACCCGTCGAGTCAAGAATGAAGTTGCCATCGGGATTGCCTCCAGTTGCGATCCAGCCACCCTGAGCTCCAATGTTACCGCCGATCCACGAGCCGGCGTTGGCGTCAAAAGTCCCGTTCGAGACCAGGTTTTGTTGGACGAAGGTCGTCTTGGCGGAAGAGGCATAAGCA
>CBDTVC010000412.1:0-3883 GCA_965363925.1 uncultured bacterium
TCAGCACTTTGTTCGTAGCATTCCGGTTGCGGACAACGTAATCGAGTATGCGGTCAGGCTCGTTGGTAAAACTAGGCCGAAACGTCCAGAGGCTCCGGACGTCGTCAACAAGTATCTGAACTACGGTGCAGGGCCGAGAGCATCTCAATACCTTATCCTCGGTGCAAAGGCGCACGCGGTTCTCAACGGTCGCCTGACGCCCGTTATCGACGATGTCAACGGAATTGCAGTGCCCGTTCTACGACATCGAATCGTGACAAATTTCAACGCCGATGCAGAAGGGATGGGACCGGTCGACATTATTGAGCGATTGCTCAACGATTAGTCAGAAATCGTTACGGATCGAGCCACCGTCATAACATTCCCTTTCCCGTCCTCTACCCTGAGAACCAGCTTCCGGAGTCCAGATTCAAGGACGCCGTCAATGTGGTGAGACAGTAGGTTTTTCTTCGCGTCGTATTCGAACAAGACCCACTTTGAATCGACAAATCCAGCATACGACCGGATTCCAGAGAACTCATCGTTCACCTTGAACTGAATCGTTTCGCCTTTAGAGAACTGTCCATCTTTGGGGAACCGCCAAGATTCCAGGGCGGGTGCAACAGTATCAACGGCAATTGTGTAGTTCCCAAACGAGCGTGGTTTCGCAACTACAAATCCATCGCGGTAGCTCCCCCCGGCTGACGACAACTTGCCATCGTCCGAGACCGTTGCCATGAGTGCTTTTGGACGAAGCTGCTCTGGCAGTCCATCTGCCTGAATCGAAAGCGTCATCGAGCGATGTAGCGGCGTACTCGAGTTATGCAATGCGTAAACGGGCGAATAGCTATCCGGCCGCGGGTCACTAACGGAGTACACAAAGTCAATGTCCTCGTAGAAGGTGTTGGATCGAAAATGCACCCGCATCTTGTCTCCCGCGATCGTCTTACTCTCCTCCCTGATAACTCGATAAGAAGGGTCCGCTCGAATACGAGGAGCGACGACGGGGTCTTGGACACCCAGCAATTGAAAAGAAAGGGTTGAACGATTACCCGCTGCGTCAGCGATCACGTATTGCAATTCGTGCGAACTTCCGGGCTCAACGAGGAGAAATCCGTTGTTTGCCCCCGCGTAAATGTCGAGTGCATTGCCTGGAAGCCTGTGACTGCGCTGGATCCACCGCTTGTGCTCTCTGTACTCACCGTAATCAACATGCGCGTTGATGTATCGAGTCTGGCCAAACGTAAACTTGGCCAGTTCAGATTGAAACAGCATGGCCTCGTCGCTCTCGAGCAAAATCGTGTAGGCACCAAGACGGTTTCTAGACCCGTTGTGGTAGTCGTGTACCTGTATCCCAAACCCCACCCTTCCGTGTGCCAGCAGCTTGTCCACGTTCGACAATTGATAGTTCTTGCCGGCAGGATCATTCGTAACGGCATCCACAACAATCGGCATTTCTCTAGTAGCCAAGACAGGTGTCTTGCTACCTGAACGATAGACTTCCACGTAGCCATCGGAGTCCTGCGGGTAAATCTTGATCCGAAAGATCTTTGGCGCGACCGTGTCGGTTATCTGGAGTCCAAACAACAGCGGATTGAGAGGCATCTGCGATTTCGAGCTTCTAATCTCAAAATGCAGGTGAGGGCCAAATGAACCTCCACTATTTCCCGACGCGGCGATGACATCTCCCTTGGTGATGGGAAACGCACCCTTCGATAAGTACTTGTCAATTTCGAATTGATTAGACGCGTACTGTTTGGTCCTCACGTAATCAGAAATCTCCTGGGAGAAGCCCTGCAAATGGGCGTACACCGTCGTATAGCCATTTGGATGTGAGACATACAGCACGTTTCCGTAGCCGTAGGGCGATACTTTTACCCTGGACACCCAACCGTCAGCAGCTGCATACACGGGAAGGCCTTCGCGGTTTTTAGTCTTTAAATCCAATCCCGAATGAAAGTGGTTGGCCCGCATCTCTGCAAAATTTCCAGCCATGACCAGCGGGATATCTAAGGGCGAACGGAAGAAATCTTTCGGATAGTCGTCCGTGTGCCCCCGGAAACCAGTAACAATCATCACCAGCAGCAACATTGCTGGTAAAAGATTTGCCGACAGAGGCTTTCCTGGCAAAAACGATACGTAAATCGATGAGGGCACCATCTTCATATCAAATTGGCTCTGTTACTACAATCTGCCGGCTGTCCGAAATTGTTTGTGGATTGAAAAATTGACGCCATCGCAAAACGAACGTCCCAAATCATATACGCCGACGTTCAGATTCCGTCTCATTCACGGTCTCGCGCCGCCCGTAGAAACGAACCCCCTGAACATAAAACCTCTGTTTAGGCAAACCAGGCGGGTATCAATGTAGGCAATCCGATCATGGGTGCGTCCATACTCTATCTAAGGAAAACTCCGTGCCGAAAAAAGTCACCTGGCTATCCAAACTGACAAATCTTCTTGCCGATTGAAAGGTCAACATTTACTTTGATTATCAGAGCAAATCGATCAGAGTTGGAAATCAACCAGGAAGCTAAGTTTCGACTATGCAAAAACTACCAAACGGACCCGGTTCGATCCCGAACGTGCAGAAAAACGCTAACTCGCAACCAAACAAATCTGGGCCAAAAGAAGAACTCCGAGTCGCGGTTGTCGGTGCCGGACCGGCCGGGTTCTACACTGCCGAACATCTTTTCAAAAGCAACGACATCAATGCGAGCATAGACCTCTTTGACATGTTGCCGACGCCCTACGGATTGGTACGCGCCGGCGTCGCGCCCGATCACGAAAAGATCAAGAATGTAACAAGGAAATTTGATGCAACCGCCCAAAATCCGAAGTTCAGATTCTTTGGCAATGTCGCGATTGGCCGTGACCTGACCGTGTCAGAACTGCGAGAGCACTATCACGTGATCGTATATTCCACAGGGGCCCAGGTTGATCGCGCGCTTGGCATTCCCGGCGAAGACTTACCGGGTAGCCATTCAGCAACGGAGTTCGTCGCGTGGTACAACGGACATCCTGACTATCAGGACCGTGAATTTGATCTATCACAGACAGCCGCTGCAGTTGTAGGCGTCGGCAATGTTGCGGTTGACGTTGCCCGAATCCTGGCTCGACCCGTCAGCGATCTTGAAACTACGGACATTGCGGACAACGCTTTGGAGGCGTTGCGAAATAGCAATGTCCGGACGGTCTATGTGCTGGGCCGCCGAGGTCCCGCCCAAGCCGCTTTTACCAATCCGGAAGCAAAAGAACTTGGACAACTGACGAACGTCGCGGTAGTCGTCAAGCCCGAGGAGGCCGAACTGGATGCATTATCTGCTGCAGAGCTAGCGGCGAAGCCGGACAGATTGATTGAAAAGAAAGTTGGACTCATCCAAAACTTTTCCAGCACACGCGACGAGTCGGCCAGTCGAACGATTCACTTGCGATTCCTGGTCTCTCCGACCGAGATCATCGAAAAGGATGGTCGCGTAGGTGCCATCAGAATCGTCCGCAACAAACTTGAACAAGACTCTTCAGGACGTGTCCGGCCGAAACCAACAGACGAGACGGAGGAATTGCCAGTCGGCCTTGTGTTCAGATCAGTAGGCTATCGAGGCACCGCGGTGCCAGACGTTCCATTTAACGAAAGTTGGGGGGTAATTTCAAACGAAAGTGGACGTGTCACTGATTCGAGCGGGGCGACGAATCTCGGGGAATACACCGCCGGTTGGATAAAGAGAGGTCCGTCAGGCGTAATCGGAACCAACAAAGCAGACGCACTTGACACGGTGAAATCAATCCTTTTAGACGTCGCAGAAAAGCACTATCTGTCACCAAAAGACACTTCGCCTGAATCGATTGTCAATCTGCTGGATGATCGCGGGATCAGGTGGTTTGGATGGGACGATTGGCTCGC
>CBDTVC010000413.1:0-3878 GCA_965363925.1 uncultured bacterium
TAGAAACCTGTGCGCGCACAACATCCGCAAGGTCGTCGGTCGTTTTTAGCGGGCGAGCTTTTACAATGGCGCGCGCAATACGACTGGCACGGGGCTCTTCACCGTACCGATGGAGGAGTAACCGAAGATCTCGCTCGTCCATTTCGTTCAGGATTTCATAAGCCGTTTGACCGGTTTCCCGATCCATGCGCATATCCAAGTCAGCGCTGAACCGAAAACTAAAACCCCGATCCGCAGCGTCCACCTGATGAGAGGAGACGCCTAGGTCGAGTAACAGGCCATCGACATGAGTAATGCCGATACCCGCGAGAGCAGATTCTACTTCGACGAAATTTGATCGCAACGGTGTAAAGCGATTCGCAGCTATGGCGTTCGCTAACCGCTTTCGCGACCAGTTGATTGCCTCTTCATCCCGGTCGAGCGATATTACGCGCCCTTTCGGGGAAAGGAAATCAAGCAAAGCAGAGGTATGGCCGCCGCCACCAAGCGTACCGTCGACGTAGAGTCCGTCCGGGTTCTTGACCAATCTCTCAACAGCAGTTTTGCAAAGAACAGGTGCGTGATAGTCACTCGCGTAGGTCAGAAACCCTTCTGGGTCACGACGTTCTGCAGGTTCCTCAGCCATGACTTATAAGCCCATCACGCGTTCGGCCAGTGTTTCGTAGTCGTCTTCTTGTTTATCCATGTGAGTTGCGAACGATTCCGGATTCCAGATCTCGATGTGGTCATAAGCACCAATCACGAGACCTTTGTCCGACGCGCCAGCAAACTCTGACAATACCTTGGGGATACCGATTCGGCCCTGAGAATCCAGCGCCACTTCTTCAGCCCACATCAGAATCCCGCGAACGAAATCACGGGTTTGCCTGTTATAGGTATTGAGCGAGCTGATTTCTGCCTCAATTCCGAGCCACGTGTCCATCGGATACAGATAGATGCACTTTTCGAAACCGCGCGTGATCGTAAAGGTGGACTTTGCCTCGGGATTGAGCGCGTTCCTCATCTTGGCCGGGATCGCTATGCGACCCTTGCTGTCGATTGAGTATTCCGCCTGTCCTTTGAACCCAGCCATTTCCGTACTTTCAACCATGCACGAAGGCCACTAAACAGGCCCCACTCGCACACTATATTTACACACGATAGTGGGACACCTCCCCACTTTTCCCCACAAGTGGATCAATGTATGTAATTTGGGACGAATGTCAACCCCCTTAATAGCCGGAATTTGTGCGAAGAAGGCGTGATTACAGGGCTCGCACATGTGTGCAACTAATGTGACACAGGTAGTGGGGCGGAATATGACGCATCATTGCCAATCACCACTACCCCCCACCTCGAGAATCGCTGGCAGATTTTTTGAAGCAGTTAGTCTGGAAGCGATCAGTTTGGAAACGATCGATCCTCTCGAGGAATCGGGTTTGACGCGGTTGATTATTCTGGACTTAGTCCCGCAGAAATCAATTTTTGGCGCACCGGGTAGTCATACGGGGCGTCGGACGTGTACTAAGGTTGATCAAACCATCTCCAGGGGACGTCTATTAACAATGCAATCCCGATTTCGCTGTGTGCCGATTACAGGCAATTTCAATAGCGATCGACAGGATGGCGACGCTTGACGCTTACCGTTGGCAACCGCTTTATGGAGAATGACTCACAACTAACGGATTGGACTGAAGGCATCCGGTCCGCGGATACGGGCGCATTTGAGTCGTTGTACCGGGCACTGCACGATCCGCTTAAGGGGTATGCGCGCGGTTTTGTGAGCGACGAGGAAACAGCGGAGGATGTTGTACAGGAATGTTTCATCAAACTATGGCAGGCGCGAGACACCCTGGACGGGTCAAAATCCGTTCGGGCCCTTTTGTATACGATGGTTAGAAATCATGCCTTCAACATCGTCCGGTCCCAACGAACACAGGACAGGCACCACTTGGAGTTTGCAAAGGATCAGCAAGATGTCGTTACGGATCACACCGAACTTGATGCCACTAAACTAGGAAGGCTTTTGGACAGCTGGATCGCCCAACTTCCTGAACGGCAGCGTGAGGCGCTCAGACTTTCTCGCCTTGATGGACTCTCTCATGCGGAGGTGAGTTCGATCATGGATGTCTCGCAGCGCACGGTTAACAACCACATAGTTCGCGCCTTGAAATATTTGCGCAACGAAATTCGAAACTACGACGAGAGCTTAATTACTCACTATTCACTTTGACATAGACTGATCGCGCAATCCCGTTCGCCTCAGGAATCGGGCGAACGAAATGCGAATCAAGTCCAGCAGTATGGCAAACCAAAAAGACAACGTGGAGAATTTGATTCCGGATGACCTCCGTGAGGCGCTCGCGGATGAATCGGAGACAGACCGGCGCGAGCTGAAAGATGTCTGGCGCCTTCTTGGATCTGCAAGCGCACGCTTTGCTGTAGAAGCCGATGATCGACCTGCCACGACCTCCGCGTCTACTACTCGTTCCGGTATCCAGCAAACCAAACCGGGCCAATTGGACGACTCATGGAAATTGATCGCCGGGCAACTCAACCTGGACCGCACACCGGCAACTCCGACCATCGCTGCTCCGGCGCGCGTACTGAGCCGCGCGACCAACCGTACACCTGTTCAAGCTGAGAAAAGGAGCTTTGCTCCGTTACGACTGGTATCGAAGCGTACGTGGTCTTCGATTGCGGCAAGTCTGGTTTTGTTTGCGTTAGGATTTCAGTGGTTTGCCCCTGCTTCAGTTACCGTAGCACCCGGCGAACAACACTATTTTGTTATGGCGGATGGCTCAGCCATCGAGCTCAACAGCGAAACCTCCCTCAAATACGCAAGACCACTGAGGGCCTTCTTTTCGTCAACGCGCCTTGTGCATCTTGAAGGGGAAGCCTTTTTCAACGTTCAGAAGGGTAGTAAACCCTTTGTTGTGGCGAGCAAGAACGCTTCGGTGACCGTCCTCGGTACGCAATTCAACGTCCGCTCACGGAACGTTGGTGGGGTGCCTCAAACAACTGTCGCTGTTGTCGAGGGCCGCGTCGAAGTAGACGGTATTTCCGGCGAAACCATTGAGCTTTCGACGGGGCTGTTTGCGGTTGTCGAATCCAGCAATGCCCCGATACTCGGATCCGCAACTCCTGAACGGATCTCACAATGGAAAGAGGGAACGCTGGTCCTCATTGACCTTCCCTTTGGAGATCTCATTGATGAGCTTGAACGCAGATTCGGAGCGACGATCGAAGTTGACAAAGATGTCGACTCCACAACACGCAAAACGGCGTATTACCCTGCAGACCGGGCACTTGAATCAATACTGAGCGATCTCTGCGTTAGTCAGGAATTGTCGTATCGCCCAACAGCTAATGGTTTCCGGATTAGCCGATAACGAGGCTAAAGCGAGATACACAACTCCGGTCGAACAATTCCGCTCTCTCGCTGATTTAGCCGTACTCAACTCCGCCGACTCGCGTTTCACTGAATCCACGTCTGGACGTGATATGTTGCCCATCCGCAGTCAAAAATATATTCAGTTCTGCTCCTGCTTAATAGTAGCCCTGGTTCTTGGAAGCGGATACTCTTCAGCATCTGCCCAGGATCGGGGAGACACTTCGGCCGTCGTAGACGAGGACAAGCGTTACGACCTATTGCTCAGAAATGTCGACATAATTGCGGCGTTGGATCAACTGGTTGATGCCACGGGCATTTCGTTGCTATACGACTCGGACGAAATCACAAGCGCTACTGTCTATTGCACGGGCCGCAGTCAGTCTGCCGAAGAAGTCTTGCGCTGTATTTTGTCAGCGGGTGGGCTGGACTTCTATCGGTTGTCATCAGGCACTTACGTGCTAGTTCTGGCAGCCGAACGGCCGCCAGACCGTGGCTCGTTGGCGGG
>CBDTVC010000414.1:0-3874 GCA_965363925.1 uncultured bacterium
GAGCGTGCAGGCTTTTCGATTCCCACTACGACGCCTACTCCAGAATGGAAAGAAGCGTACACCGTATCACTCTTTCGCAAGTGATGCACAGCTACATAACACCGGATTCCGTTGCTGTACTATCGCACAACAGAAAGTGAACGAACGGTAGAACCCTGCGGCGTTAGAATCCGAAGAAGATACAGACCGGCCGGAAGCTCAGCGGTGTTGAACACAAATTCAGATTGACCTTCAGGCAGATTGCCATCGTGGACGGTCTCGACCTGCCGCCCGAGAAGATCGTACAGACCAACACGAACAGAGTTGGTGCGCTCAAGATGCAATCGAACCACCGCACGATCCCGCGAAGGGTTTGGAAACGGACCGTCAATAAAGACTGGTGTAACCTCTAGTTCCGGTGTCTCAATCGAAAGTGGTTGATCACGCTCAAGGCGTATTGTCCCAACCGGAACAACAGAGCTGTTCACCAGAAAAGGAATGTCCTCGATTCGAAAAATCACTTCGAAAGGATTGGACGCCATGTTGGGCGAATTGTAAGAAGGGCCGCTGTCGGTACCGGCGTCGTAAGCGTACAGTGTTACCGTTGTGTCTTCTACCCACGCGCCGCTGCCAAACAACTCCACTGCATTGAGCCCGATAAACCAATCAGGACTAGGCGCCAACATGGCTACTACCGAAACAAGCGGATGAGTGCTTGTCATACTGACCGAAACCATGATCTCACCCGGGGACGGACTGAGGCCAGATCCAAAGATATTGTTCTGAGCGGTACCGGCAGTGATGGCAGCACCAATCTCCGCTCCAATGGTGCTGTTGTTGCCCGACTCAGCCATGAGCTTGATCCCAGGAGAAGCCAGAACCCCTTCCTGCCAGAGTGAGAAACCTGAATCGTGCGTAACGCCACGAAGTGCTGAGTAGTGCGGACTCGCAGGAAAATCAACCGGATGGGTTGCCGCACTCCAGGTGCTGGAAAATGTTAGGGTATAGTCGGCACTTGACTGAGCGCGTGCCGGACCAGCGATCAAAAGTGTGAGAAATAGGACTGAGACGCATCGCAGGTATCTCGGCAGAATCCCTTCGTGTTGTTCGATTACATGTTCACGCGGTGACAAGTCTGAACGAACAAGTTCCATGGGCTTTGGCATATTAATGACGATAGACAAACAAGTACGCCAAAACAAAAGCGCCGTTCATCACAAAAGAGTAAACGAAACGCTCAAAGAATGACAAGAGTCCGGGATACGGCACTGACTGTGCCTTCAAGACGAACGAGGTACACTCCAGCGGCCAACCGGGACACGTCAACTGTTGTGTCGGCGGAATCGACAATTGGTTGCGATAGGACTACCCTGCCGGTGGCATCGTAAAGAGCAACCGTTCCCCGAACGGGTCGATTGAGGCTAATGGTTACTATCCCGGTCCGCTCAGCCGGATTTGGGTAGAGGGAGGTGATCGTTGTCCGATCTGAGTTGACGAGTGCTTGTCCTGTGAAGTACGACTTTGCACCAGCGAAGGCTTCAACGCCAACCTGACGACCGATGACCCGGCCGGGAATATCATCAACCGGCGGGTGGATACCTCCCCAGATTCGGGAGATACTTGTTTGGTCTGATGCATCCCGATACGTTGCCCACTGCAACGTCACGTCTACGGATGGACCCTCTTCAAAAACCAAAAACTCATTCCGCCGAGCCGTAAACTCGCCAAGGCCGCCCGGGAAATACTCATCTCCAGTGAGCAGCGTTAACACTTCCGCCGCCGCACGCGAAAACGTCGAATGCCCGGAAATGTACCCGGCAAACGGAGGGGTAACAAAAGTGGGTCGCTGGTACGGCCACCAATTCTCAGCCAAAATCCAACCAACTCCGGCATGGTCAATGTCAGGGTCCGCGATGTAGTCTGGCCCTCTCCACGTACGAATCTTGACCTTGTCAAGATGTTCGTTGTCAAGCCCAGCCAGAGGGTCGCTAACCGTGACCATTTCGATGTATCCGTCTATGAGGGGAATGCCATCGACTGAGTAGTTGGCCTTGCCTGGATCAGTACACTGCCCTCGATCAGACATCGAGCGGATTGCAGATATCGGACGCACGTAATCATACCATCCCTTAATGCTCCACGCCGCGATGGCCGCATCGTGAACGGCACCGCCCAATGCAAAGTACGCCTTAACGTCCCATTCGAGATTATCCAAGGGCTCATCCAGGCCTTCAAATCGAGCGACAAAATCAGGATGGTCAGAGACGTAATTAAGAATTGCAAACCAATGGCCCGGCGGCGTTTCTGAATCGGGTCCATCCGCCCAAAACTCTGCAAGGACACGCGTGTAGTCCCCGCGTGGAACAATCTGTGATTCGTACTGCACCGAGGTACGAGGGTTGACTAGGCGCCCCTGACTCGGATCGCCACCGTCAAAGAAATCGAAAAACTCCCGCATTTCGGAAACCGTCGTTGGAAGTTCATCCAGGTTTCCGAGTGCGCCGGGGGAAATGTCCCACAACACACCGTCGGACGGATCGAGGTGGGACGACCAGGTTGATACCAGCGAAAACGCCCATTGGTAGTCAACAGTGTTTGCACTGCTTGCACCCAACTCGACCAACGGCGGTTCGCCGGGATCGAAATACACGGGGAAGGTTTCACCTGCACGCGCATGCAAGGTCACGTCATCTGGAGAAAGTGCAAATGGCGCAACCCTCCCCCACTCTGCGCCCAGGAACTCGGGCACTCCGGCTGCAAAAATATTCCCGCCTTGGTCGATAAATGTGCGCAGCCCAAGCGGCTGAAACCTGTTCGGGTCAACGATGTCTGGATTGCCGGGCAGGATTGGTAGCAACGGCGGATTGGTCCCTTGATAGCTTTGATTTTCGTAGTCGTTTAGCTCGTTCGAACCGTCACGAATTCCTGCCTCAATAATGCACTTGGCCAGATAGTTACCAAGATGCGCTGGCACACCCGACTCATAATTGGTAGACACAACGAACGCGTTGTAACCGCGTGATTCAAATAAAGAATCAAAACGCGCGATGGATGCGTCCGCGTTAGGCGAATTGGCGAATCGATGAACCAGCAACCGATAATTGGCATAGCTGATCGCCTCTTCGCGAGCCTGATCTGTTTCGATTGTCGATTTGGGTCTCGAGAAGGGACACGTAACACCAGCAAAGGAGTTACCCAGAAGAAATGGTTGCGCAACGTCGTCGTACGCTGCCCACGCATCGTAACTCGCAATCGAACTGTGAAACAGATTTCTCGCGTGCACCGTTGGCCGAGAGATGTCGTTCCGGATCGCCTCCAACAAAACCTCATCCCATTCGCGCGCGATGGAGTGGCCCTGGCCCGCTACTGTGACTGGCAGAAAAAGCAAAGCCACACACGCAAAAAGGAGACCGCGCGCAAACGTAGAGTGGTTTCTGGGCACCATCGGTGACTCAATCGGTCGATTTGAAAATTGCTGATACAAATGATTTCGGTAGAATTCCAGGGCGACAGAATAACAGGCGCTCGCTCGGTGACTCGAAAATAATGGTTATCCCAGATTCAACGTATTGTTTCAGCAGACGCACATTCTGTGCCCTGCAATACTCCATTCCTTGGCCAGCTAACTAAATAAATGCGAATTGATCGTAGATTGCACGTTGAAGCTTCAATCCCGCCAGCCCCCATTTTTGCCGCACAAATACCAATGATCCAGAAAGGCATCCTAACGTTTGTATTCGCTGCGTTTGTCGTCAGCGGATGCACTACGGAACCCGCATCCGTGCTCGTTTTTTCCAAAACGGCTGGCTATCGGCATGAATCGATTGAGCCTGGTATCGAGGCCTTCAGGGCACTTGATCTCGATAAGCAATTCACGGTGACAACAACCGAAGAC
>CBDTVC010000415.1:0-3874 GCA_965363925.1 uncultured bacterium
CTGAAGGTCATCGACGCGAACCATGAGGCCGCACGCCTGCTTCATCGATCAAGTGCACAGTTATCGCTTCGTCGCCTGCCCCATCTCTTTGCTGTTGACGAGTCGGTTGACCTCGGCGATCTGGTCGGGGGCCTCTCAAAAGGATCGAAGGTTACAATCGAAGCCGGGCTTCCGGAAGATCAGGCCTCTCCCGTTCGCCTGGACTTAACCTTCAGCCGAATCAAACTTGGCAAGCGGGACTATATACTGGCCGTTTTACATGACATCACCAAGCATACCGACAATGTCAGTCAGTTCAGACATTTTCACGAAGAGTTGCTGGATGGAATGCCAGTTGAAGTGTCCGTATTGTCGCCGGCTGGCAAGTACCTGTATTCGAATGGATTTGGATTGGGAGACAATGAATCAAGGCGTTGGGTAATTGGCAAAACTGATCTTGACGTCTGCCAGAGAATGGATGTATCGCAAGACGTTGCATTGCGCCGGCGGGCACACCGGCGGAGAGCAACAATCTCAAAAGAAACGATACAGTTTGAGGAAGTCCTTGACGTCCGCGGGCGTAAAAGACATATTTTGCGGACGTACCAGCCGGTGTTTGAAGCAGAGTCAAACGAGGTTGCCGCTGTTGCCAGCTACGGTCTCGATTTGACTGAGCTTATTTCCAGCCGCCAGCAACTGGATCAGGCTCGCGGAGAAATCGATAAGGCAGGAAGGCTGAAAGAAACCTTCCTTCAGAATATCAATCACGAATTTCGCACGCCCATTACAGGCATCATCGGATTTGCGGAGATCCTCGAAGCCGAAGTGCCGGATGAGCATAGAGAATTTGTGAACTTGATCGAACGCAACGGTCGCAGGTTGATGAATACGCTTAACGCCGTTCTGGATCTTGCTGGTTTGAACAACAATGAGTTTGACCTCGATCCTCAAGTGATGAATATCGTCAACGAGGTAAGTCAGATCGTTGACGCGTCCCGAGAAATGGCTGAGGAGAAGGGACTCTTTCTACGTCTCGAGCCAAGTCGTACAGAAATACTGGGTCGCGTGGACCAGGTTTGTACTGCGCGCGTCGTGCAGAACCTGATCGACAACGCAATCAAATTCACGGATGCAGGTGGCGTCATCGTAGAGATCGATGCCAAAGACGATTTTGTCAACATCCGAGTACTGGATACCGGTGTCGGAATCGACGAAGAGTTTATTCCACACATCTTTGAGGACTTCTCCAGAGATTCGGGAATTGAATCGGGCAACTACGAAGGTGTTGGTATTGGACTCGGAATTACGCAACGCCTCGTTGAGTTGATGCGGGGCGAGATTTCGGTTCAGAGCCAGCCGGGAGAGGGAAGTATGTTCACGGTTAGCCTGCCGAGAGCATTCCCTGCGCGCGGTCGATTCGACAAAGGAAAGCCGAGACTTCTCGTAGTCGACGACAGCAGTGACGTCCAGACAATGATTAACTATGTGCTTGAAGATCACCTAAACATCGACGTTGCCACCAACTTCGACGACATGGACCTTCTGCTCATAAAACATCGATACGATGCTGTATTAATGGATCTCGGAATTGCCAAGTTGCCTGATGTTCTTGACTCCGTCAATGGCATGCTTGAAGCGTACGAGGACATTGAGCTGCCCGTTATAGCGGTCGATGAGAAGCTTGACCGGGTGCGACGCGACAAAGTCCTCGAGGGCGGGTTTAAACACTACGTGGCTAAACCATTCCGAAAAGGCGCCCTAGTCGGTTTGATGAGCGCGACAATTTCAGATTTGATGTTTTCCGGTCGCGGCCACATGCAAATCGAATCCGAAAAGGAAATGAAGGAGCATAAGGCTACCACGCACGCGTCGAGAACCTGAGTTCGAGTCGTCGGTAGAAGCAACATGGCCCGATTCGACCCACTTCCGTTCAGGTATGCCGTATATCCAGCCGGTCTGTGGATGTGCGTTTGGATCCTCTTATTCGTGGGCGCCGACGCTAGCGCCCAAATTCAGAAAGTCGACCTGATTGATGTCGATTCATCCGAATACACGTTGGGAGACGGCTCGCTAATGCTCATCAGAGCCAGTTCGGACCAAATTCTTGCGGACGTAAATTCCAGTCAAAGCCAAGCGACAGTTGTTAACATGTGGGCCACGTGGTGCGCGCCGTGTATTGAAGAATTCCCCGAATTTATTAGTCTTTCACAGGCGTACGATACATCATCGGTGCGGATCATTTTTGTTTCCGTCGACTTCGATGAGCAATGGGATGCTGCGCAGCGCTTTCTGAAAAGCGTCGGGTGGAATTCTCTGAGCTACTTCAAAGCCGAGAAGGACAATGAGTTTGTCGCTGCCTTTTCAGACATGTGGTCTGGAGCGGTGCCGGCGACATTTGTATTTTCGAAAAACGACGGCCTTGTGTGGTCCGTTGAAGGGAAGACGACCTTTGGCGAACTCGACAGGATTCTTGGCCAGATTACCAACTAGGTTAGTGTACGCTTTCGAGCTATTATCTGCCCGTGACCTACAATAATTGGTAGTGCAACTACCAGGAGATTTACGATGCACTCTAAAAATCAGCAGTTTGATAACTGGACCTCGCGCCAGCTGTCAATTGAGATCGCCTCGTCGCCTCGTCACGGCCTGAAAGGACTGCTGGCCCTCTTGGTTGTTCTGCTATTTTCGGCGTCGACTGCGTCAGCGCAAAAAGGTGTTTTGCCGTTAGGATCAGCGCTACCAGCCATGGCCAAACAAGTCAAAGCCGCTGACGGATCAAGCGCGGCTTTTGGTGAACTGAAGGGCTCGAATGCAACAGTCGTCGTGTTCTGGTCTAACAAATGTCCGTGGTGCAGCAAGGTTGAGAATCGTGTGGCGAAATTAGTCTCGAGCGTCAATGCCAACGAAGTTTCGGTCATTCTTGTTAATTCGAACGACGCATCCGCTTTCCCGGGAGAGTCTGCAGCCGAGGGAGAGAAAGTGGCCGCTGGCTTGAAGGTCAAGTATGTGGTTGATGCGGATGGATCGATCATGGAAGCCTTCGGAGCGTCGCGAGCACCTCACTTCTTTGTTTTCGACAGCGATGACACACTCGTCTATCTTGGTAGCTTCGACGATAGTCCTGCAGATGAACGAAATGTAGAAGCAACGTACGTCGCTGATGCAATAACCGGAGTCAAAGCGGGCAAGGCTCTTTCGGTGACCGATACAAAGGCGTTTGGATGTCTGATCAAGCCGAAACAGTAGCGCTTCAAGGACGTCGACTTGAAGATCTGTTTGAGGACGCCCTAAAAGGGAGAACACCGTTCGAATCGGTCCTGAATCAGGTATTGCGTTTTCAGCGTACAAATTGTCCAGTGTACCGGGACTATTGTGACCAGCTTGCGGACGCTGAACACCCGTTTCCGCATTTGCCGATTGAAGCATTCAAGCTCGCGGCAGTCACATCCCACGCTCCAGAAGAATCCGAAGCTGTCTTTGAATCCAGCGGCACTACCGGACAGGTCCGCAGCAAACATTTCGTCCGGTCGCTCAGTCTTTACCAAGCATCTCTTCTCAATGCATACAGGCTCTTCGTCGGAGATGAACCAACTGTCATCATTGGTCATCTTCCTGGATACCTTGAACGAGGGCGGTCGTCGTCGTTGGCGTACATGGTTCGACACCTCATAGAGATGATCGGAACTGTACCAAGCGATGTGTTTACTGACGATCGTTCGGTATTGTCCACCGCTATTGAGCATTGTGATCGAACCGGTATCCGACTTGTTCTTATCGGAGCAGCATTTGGACTGCTGGGGATTGCAGAGCAGGGCACGACACAGTTGCCGCCGAATGCGATTGTCATCGAAACGGGAGGGATGAAGACCCATCGGCGTGAAGTGTCCAGGCCCGC
>CBDTVC010000416.1:0-3873 GCA_965363925.1 uncultured bacterium
ACGTACTCGGAAAACTGCTCCTGAATCTCAGAGGCCAACCGTTCGCTCTGATGCATATATCCGCTTTGAACCAACGCCAGACGAATCAAACGCTGGTCGTCATACTCTTCGTACTGACCTGGATTATCCTCAAGCTTGATAACAGAATTTTCGCGCTCCGTTACAGACTTAGCTTGATCGGACTGCTGCATACCCAGGAAATAGGTTTCAGTCCCATGGGCAAGTCGGCTGTAGGGAGCTGAGTTCACGTGGATCGAAACAAAGAGCTTTGCTCCTGCCTCGTTCGCGATTCGCCCTCGTTCGCGAAGGTCAATAAACCGGTCGTCATCTCGAGTGTAAACTACCTTAACGCCCAGCTCATTGGTAATGCGGTTACCGAGTTTTCTGGCCACAGAAAGTGCAATGTCTTTCTCGCGAAAGCCGTTGCCGCTGGTTCCAGGATCTTTGCCACCGTGCCCTGCATCAATCACAATGGTATCCAGCGCCCAACGCGCCCTTTTTTCCTGCGAAGGACCTTTCGGAGCCTCGACGACGGGAGGCCCTTCCTTACGGACAAGTCCAACGAGAATATCTGTGGAAGACCCGTCCCTGTATGTGGACACCTCGTAGTGACCAGACAGCGTGAAACGGAACATTAGTCGACCATTGACACGCGAAAGGCTGTACGCTGCAAGCGGACCGGCATCCTGGGGACGTGCATAGCTCGCACTGACATTGACATCAAAGAGGATCACTTCAAAATCGGACTCCGAATCACCAACCCGGCGTGCGGTCGAGAACGCCTTGACCGCGGAATCCGTATGAAGACGCACGACATAGCCCTCCCCGTCGCTGCGCTTCGCGACCGACAACCGCGACACAAGAGGATCGGCGGTCGAGCTTGCCGCAAGAAGACAGCTCAGGGTCGCAATAATCAGTGCTTCTGCGACGGACTTTCTATTGAACAAAAGGTAACGCACGATGGTGTACTGCAATCTTATGCCTGAAGGCGCTGTGCTGTGTCGTGACGATTGTGTCGTGACGATTATGGCCTAAAAAACTGTGGCTTGAAAGAAGGTAGAACAAAGAAAAAACGCAACATTTCCTGCAAGGATAAATCAACATAGACTGTCGATAACCCTCAGTCACGCCCACTAAACTGTCCACTGGTTTACGCGGTAGTCGACAATGGAACGGTGGGTGTCCATTTTTTGACCTGCATATCAACTATTGAGGTCCAAACTAGCTGTTTAACACTAGTCAGTGCAATTTGCTCCGAATAATGCAATTCTGATGCCATAGAGCACACCATCACATCTGAATGCACAGCTAAAGCACAATGCCGGGAATCGTAATCCTCCAAGGACAAAAAAGGAATACGTGTTCCGAGCGTCGGGAAATTGACCACAAACTACGAACAAGACCGCAAAAAGTAGAATGCCCCGCTACCGAGGCCGCGAGGCATTCTGCAAGTGTTTAGGCTCCGGCGTCAACTTGTGAACAAGGCCGCCACAAGACCGGCAAACACAACTATCATTTCGGGAATGCCGCCCGTGCGACTGATTCCTACCAATCGTTCTGTTTTGATTTACCTGTTAGTTCGGCCTTGCGATCGGCAATAATCTGGCTTCGATTCCGTTTGCGAGAAGAAACGACATCCCGTTCAGCCTCAAGTTTCTCTTGAAGAGACAGAACACGTTCTTCGCGGAGCGCGGTCTTTTCGTCAAAGATGGTGGAAAGCAATTCGTCCAGTCTCCGGGAAAGCTCCTCGCGCTTGCTGCCGTCGGCACTTCCGAGTTCTCTGGCCAGCCTCTTGGAGTCGATCTCCTTCTGCACGATCTCCGGAGAAGTCGGAGAACTACCAAAGTCGCCGAAGAAGCTGAGCGCCTTCGATCCCCAGTTGCCCCCTACCTCGACAAGATTATCTCGCAAGCCTTCAACATCGAAATCATGGATGAATTCATTGCCGAATTCATTGCCGAATTCATTGCCGAATTCGAATCGTTTCATGCCGAGTGCACCCGGCCCCCGCTTGATCAAGAACTTGTTCTCTCTTCTGCCGTCTTCATCATCGAACCAAACGGTAACATCCTCGTCGTCGTCATCCGAAGAGAATCGCATTCCCCGCGGTGAGCGGCCATCGGTATCTCTGACAAGAAATCGCCCGCCTCGCAAATCCCGATCAAGGACAGAAACGCCAAAGCCTTCTGGTAGATAGTCAGAAATATCCTCACCTTCCGGGACCTCTGTGCCATTCACCCACGTGCGACCATCTTTCATTTCGATCTTGACGGATTGCTCTTCGCCATCATCGTCAGTGGTGCGATCAATCACCACTGAATTGCCTTTCTTTCCATCCTTTACAGACACTTGCGCCGAAGCAATTCCTGGTGCGCTAGACAACAGAAAGAGTGCCGCGACGACGAGTGTCAACCGACGTTGTAGAGTAGTATTCATTTAAGTGTCAATTAGGTTTGCGTTTGGTAATTCGAACCGTACCGCGGATTCATCGACCGCAGTCGAGTAAAGAATTCAATCCACCGGCGCAGCACGACAGCCGTAGTTCTCGCGCGCAGTCAGCGGATAAGTATTCGATCGATTCTACTGTGTTGTGTGAAACGGTGTGGTGTGACACTGCGTGGTGTGACACCGTGTGGTGTGACACCGTGTGGTGTGACCAGGTGAGGCACTCGCGGATTACTAGCGCGAGCCTTCAAGCAGTTCGCTTAGTCGCTTGTCCACAATTCTGTCTTTCATGCCCTCGCGCTTCTTTGTACGCTTGGTCAGAATGTCGAGTTGTTCTTCCATCTCCGAAATCTCACTCCTCCGATTACCCTGTTTCATGTCGAACAACAATACGAGTTTGGCCCTCAAATCGGCCACGGCTTTTGTTCTCGTGGGGCCATCCGGGAGCCTTCGGATGGTACCAACCAGTGACGCCACTTCGATTTCAACTTGGCGTTCCTGCAACAGTGACTTATAAAGCGGTTCGTCGTTCGTGCGCACATCATTCAGGTACGACTGCTTTTCGAGATATGGTAATGCCGCGACCATCTGGCTTGCGCGCATGGCGTTCCCGCGTACATTCTCCTGCACGAGTTCTGACGGTGATAGAGACGCGTTGCGCTGAATCTCCTTCAGGCTGATGGCAACGAGCCTCCTGGCATCGTCGTCTGAAAGCTGAAAGACAGGCAGTACACCAAACTCCTCAATTTCCTCTGGTGTGGCATCCCGAATGCGATCTTTCTCGATAGCATAGACGGCATCACCAATTGCGACGATCGGTTTACCAAATGCCACTAACTCAACGTGAATCCCAGGCCCCGCTACATTTAACGTTCGCGGAACAGCATCTGCTTTTAGCAAGACGCCATTCACTTTCACATGCCCGTCGGCAATATCGAGTGACCAGGTCTGATTCTGCGCGATGGAGCTACCTGCAAAGGACACCGTAACGACCAGAGCACACAGGGCGAATATGAGACGTTTCGTTTTCATTGTTTTGAACAAATCGATCGGTTCATACAAATTCTCGTTTCACGATTGTCAAGGCCGGCCCACGGCAGACTTTGATTTCTTGCATTCAGGGGATTACTGTTGCTCGGATCGGGCACGCAATACACCTGGCTGGACCGGCATGCGTACCATTTGCTCCAATGGCACAGCCGGCTGATCCCAAGCCAGAACCGCATCTGCACCGCCAAGACTTTCAATTCGCCGTTGGATGGTTCGCATTCTTGTTTCGTCGTCCCATCCTGGAAGCGAATCGGCTTCAGCTGAGGCCAACTGAGATCGCAATCCAGTGGCTTCTAGCGATAACCCAGCTGACTGATCCGCCGCGCGCTCCTGCCGCCGCTTCGGAGCCAAGACAGTCGCCGGTTTAGCCTGAAGATC
>CBDTVC010000417.1:0-3866 GCA_965363925.1 uncultured bacterium
TACGACGGAGAATGATGTTCAACGGATCCGGCCTGAACTCAATGTTGCCAAAAAGCAGCCAGGCAAACGTGGTCGATGCATTGCGCGCTCTTTCCAGCGCCGGCTGCGGATAAATCCGACTAAATGCGCCGACATACAGGCCATTTAGGGAATCTGCTGCAAAATCTGCAATTAACACATCAAGCAGTGCACTGGCTTCTTCCTTCAGTGTAGCATTGGTCGAATAGCCGTAGACCAGTGCCAACGGAGCCAGATACATTGGCAGGTAATGCGGAGAGTCGAACTCATTCTGACCAGCTCGGACTACGAGGCGGAACCAATGCTGCAGGTATTCCGTCGCCTCTTTCTCATTTTCAGATGAACTGCGACCGTTGAACCACGACTCTGCCGAATCACCCGGATAGAGTTGGCTCATGACGAGGAGCGACGCGTAGTACATCAACCAGTGGTTTTCGGTATCGCCCCGGTAGGGTGTGTACGTTTTCCATTGCAACCGCATGGCGTCCAGGGTTGCCTCTGGAAGCAATCCCCTACCCAGCGCTTGCACGGTGGCCATCGGTAACATCCAAAACATATCGCCATGTGGATCAGCGAGGTATTCGTCGAGAATCCGCCCGCATCTCTCCAAATCAGCAACGCGCTGTTTGTCGTCGCGGACTACTCCCCCGAATCCATGATCCTGCCGAAGACGGAACAACAATGCACTCACCTCAAACAGTCCGACGCGCGTCGTATAGTCGTTGCCTGTTCGATCCGCAAAAAAATCAATGAGGCGAACGCGACGCTGCTGAAATGCCTTGTCCAGATCAATTGTCATGATGGACTAGTTTGATAAACTGCTATGCGAGGGAACGAAGACCAGTGAACGCAGAGACGCATCAGTCAATCCAGCAAACGTCCACTTCCTGGATGACATTTGATAGCGGAACACTCCAGCATCCGTCGTGCCAATCCAGACAACGTCGTGGTCGACCGGATCAAAGGCAATCGCATGAACACTTGTTGAAGAGTCCGGCAACGGGATTGATACATGGGAATCGCCGCCATTGGACGTAATCCACAGAACGCCCGAAAGGCCAGCGGCAGCTATCGTTCCTTCAGCGATCTCTGAGCAGGCGACTACATAAATTATTTCCTGGGCTGGCAACGTACTGATAGAAGCCGACGTACCGGTTGCCTGTCGAAGATCGATCTGACAAAGCCCTGATCCATCGGTTGCGACAAACCATCGGCCTGGTCGAAACGGATCTTCCGTAAGACAGCGTACGCGCAAACCACGCTCTGCCACCGGTATCCAATTAACGACCAATCTATTGCCGTCCCACGAACTTGTAAACACTCCGTCTTCTGTACCTAGAACGGCGATACGGCCGTCTGCACTAATTCGAAGAGAAGTACAGAACGTGGCGCTAGTTGTGTAACTTTCCAGACCTGAGCGAAGCGGAATCCACGTTTCGCCCCAATCGTCTGAGCCGACCGGACCGTACACGGTTGCCGCCAGTAGGAGCGGGCACTGCCCACTCGATCGGTTGTCGCCGATCACAACGTCTAATACTTCCGTTATTCGCCAATCCGTTGTGACGCGCCAGTTCGTCAAGTCGCGCGACCGAAGAACACCATTCCCACCGGCCATGAAGAGCGTCGGATGGGATTCCTGTTGGTCATCCCACGTGCCGTCATCTACTGCCAAGCCGAAGCAACGGACATTATTCCATCCGTGGTGCCGCCAATGCGCGTCTGCCGCGGCTCCAGATTCATTCTGCGAAGCACCACTCCCCAACGACGCAATAGCAGCCGCTGGCAAAACGTGCAATCCACTACCCGCGTTCGCGTCACCGACGATGTAACCTTTACGATCCAACACACCGGCGAACAAATCAAACGACGGGGTCTTCGTTGTCAACTCAGGCAAATTCGACCCTCGGCGTACCGTCCATCGTTACCCATTTCCCGCAAGGTCCTCCGCCTGGACTATCTTCAAGCGTTACCTCTTGGCCGTCCATATTCAATACCGGAAAGTAATAATCGGCACACTTGACACTGTCCTGCGAAGCGTAGTGTCCGATGAGCGATCGACGGAACCGATCAGTACTGGTGTTAGGGCTGCTCCCATGAATCAATGCGCCGTTGAACAACAATACGTCACCGGGCTGCATCGGCACTGGCACTGCCTCCATGCCTTCCGGTAATCGAACTCCCTCATCTGTGAAGCTCTTTGTTGTGTCTGCTTGTTCATGACAAAGCACCGGCAAATCGTGAGAACCTGGTACTACCTCCAGACAGCCGTTTTCCTCATTACAATCGTCGAGTGCCATCCACGTAGCAACGCAGGTGCCCGGCTGTACTCGGAGGAAATGGTTATCCTGATGTAGTGCCTGCCCGCGTGCTCCAGCGGGTTTGAAGTACATCATCGACTGGAAGGCGATCGGCTCACTTCCCAGAAGCGTGGACAGCACTGTTCGGTGACGATCCGATAAAAGCCAATCGCGGCTGAGCTCGTCCCAGCGATGCATGTGTATCATTCTCGGGTATCGTAGCAGCGGGTCGTTGTCCGTGGTATCGAAACCAGCCATATCGCCGGGGTGCGGGCCTTGTGCACGTAACGCCATGAAGTGATCACGATAGGTTGCCGCTTCGTCGGCAGAATACAAGCCGCGCGCTACGGTGTAGCCCTGTTCGTCAAATTCTCGTTTGAGATTATCAAGATATGCCTGTTCCATCTCTTCGAAGTGTATTGTCTTTGTACTGTGTTTTCCTTGAACCGTGTTTTCCTTGAACCGTGTTCTTTTTGTGTTGGGTTCTCTTCGTGCCGGGTTCTCTTTCAACCGTATTCGTTTCTAGCTGGGTTGTTTCTTCTCCGCGTTGGCTATTAAACGCGTCAATTTTTTGCCGTGTTGGTTTTAAACGTTTCGATTTCCCACTGTGCCTCTCAACGCTTCGTCGCCCTTAGCGGCTCGTCGGCAGCTAGCGCACTGCCACTATCAGTGTAGGACAACTTCAGGCCCGGATAATCCAGGTGCAAATTCGTTCCTAGCGCTTCACTCTTACAAATCTCTTGGCCAACCGGTCTGACGCCAATCCGATTGCGATCGCAAGTACACCTCCGGCCGCATTAAGCATCGCCTTATCACGAGGCTCAGCGATGAAAGCAAATATCAGTAGCATTACACCGATTACGATACCCAACCTCCCGGCCAATTGATACGCAAGAATTCCGCGAAGATCCGGATTGTCTTCAGTCTGAAACGCCGGTGTCGCGAGATCCTTTTCAAAGGCCGTCAAACGTACGCCAAATTCGCCCTCGCGTTTAAAGAACGGTGCCGATCCGAAGAAGAGTATCGATGAGGCAAGAATTCCAGTAATCGTGTTAATCTCGTAACGACTCATTTCGATCCCAAACGGCCAAACCGTTATATCCGAAAAAACCAGGTCACCAAACCCTGACCATTCCATGCCCGTGGATATTGTCGCCAGGGAAGAAACGAGGAGAATCGTTAGGACACCTCCGCCAAACGCAAGCATCCCCGACCACCAGGGAGTGCGCGTGTAGATCAGTCCCATAATGACCGGGATAAACATCGGCGGACTGTACAGGGAGTTGGCCTTGAGGTAAACGTTAAAAGCACCTCCAAAGTTTGCCATCCCGAGGCCGATCCAGATTGCAATCAATCCGATCAATGCAACGCTTATTCTCCCTGCGAGTAGTTGTCGTTTTTCGGAAGGGACCTTCCCTGTTATTCTCTTGGTAGCCGGCACAAAGACGTCTTTGGTGACGACCGCCGACATCCAGTTCAGGGTCGTGTCCACCGAACTCATGGTTGCCGCAAAAATCGCCGCAACCATCACACCCATGAGGCCGTGCGGCA
>CBDTVC010000418.1:0-3840 GCA_965363925.1 uncultured bacterium
TTCGTGCTACGTCGATTCGGCTCGTATAAAGCGTATGACTGAAAATGGTTCATTTATTTCAGGTTCGCACGAGTCCGACGGGTAAATTTCGGCAAAATCTGGATAAGTAGTTACCTGTGAAGCACAGTTTTGTGCGTTGTATCTTAGTTAGCCTGCATAGTGAACGTGCCGTCACCAAACGGCGATGCAGTATCCGACGCCGCTGGTGTACTGCGAGCAAAGTTGGCACAACCAGAAAGGTCTGCGAATTCGAAATTAGATGGCACAATTCAAGAAAGAAGAGGTGTTTGGCCCGTCAACTGGGACAAAGCCCACGATTGAGGCCCCAGAAATGGTAAAAGAGGCCGCCGATCTCGAATCGAGTTCGCACGCCGCGCCGGCTTACTCGTCGCCGATCCCACGGACCAGTACTTCATCGAACCTGCTAGCCTGGGCGACGAAACACAGGAAATTGGCTATGTTTTCCGCGTTTGGTGTCGGGGTGTTCCTGGGAGCTGTGGCTCGACGCTAGCTTGACTACCACAAGATGATCGTGCTCGACCTTCGGCACGTCGTTGTTGAATATATCTGGGTCGTTGCAATGCCCCGAACAAATACCAAGAACAGAAAGCAATGTCCTTAGACACCACTGACAGTAATCCAATTCAGGAAGAAGCTGACCTCACAGGTGCAGGTGAGTTCGGAAAATCAATTGTCGACAATCTGCGGGAGTTGGATGCGGCGGATGTTGTTGACAACACTCGAGAGTGGACGCGGGACAATCCGCTCGCAGCCCTCGGCATCGCATTAGGGGCTGGTGTGGTACTTGGGATCCTCGTCCGATCAGCAATAGCTGATGAAGAACCGGAAGAAACCGGCCCCCGGCGTCTTGCCCACGTAATTCGAGATACTAGTAATGAATTGGTGCACAAGGCTCGACAGGCATCATCTGATGTCGTTTCTGAAGTGTCAGCGAAATTTAATTCGATTGAAGCACCGTCAGTGGAAAATATCGCGAAGCAGACAACGAGTTTTGCCGATACAGTCGTTGCAGGATTAACGGCAACAATTTCTAGAAAGGTCAGCGATTGGTTGACAAACCGATAATCTGGCTCGTTACCTGTTGATACACGATTTGTTTACTTGTCCACGAAGCACCTCAAATCCATGAGCGTAGTCGCAGTAGGAACCGTAGCGTTTGATTCCATCGAAACACCATTCGGTTCCGCCGACAAGATCCTGGGGGGCAGCGCCGTCTACGTAGCCTTGTCGGGGAGATTTTTCTATCCGGATTTCGGGGTTGTCGCGGTCGTTGGCGGTGATTTTCCGGAAAAGTACCTGGACCTGATGCGCGAACGGAACATTGACCTGACGGGTCTGGAGATTGTGGCTGACGGAAAAACCTTTGCCTGGGAGGGCCGGTACCATTTCGACCTCAACGAGCGCGATACACTTGCCACTCACCTGAACGTACTAACAGGCTTCAAGCCGAAGGTACCTGCCGCCTATCGCAAAGGATCAGTGGTATGCCTTGGAAACCTCGATCCCACTATTCAACAAGAGGTCGTGAGACAGGTTCAGGATCCCACTTACGTTGTCCTTGATACAATGAATTTTTGGATTGACAGCACACTGGATCAACTCAAAGAAACCCTTCCACTCGCAGACTGCTTGATCATCAACGATTCGGAAGCCAGGCAATTATCCGGAGAGTCCAATCTTATCCGCGCGGCGAGAACCATTCGCGAGATGGGTCCTAAAACGCTCGTCATTAAGAAGGGAGAACACGGTGCACTCCTGTTTACTGAAGATCACATCTTCTCCGTTCCGGCGTATCCGCTTGAGGACATCCACGATCCCACCGGTGCTGGTGATTCGTTCATGGGTGGATTTGTTGGCTCCCTTGCGAAGGCCAACGATTTTAGTTCTGACTCGTTGAAGCGGGCTGTAGTGTTTGGAAGCGCCGTCGCCTCTTTTTGCGTCGAATCGTTTGGTCCGGAACGCTTGCTTGAAATTTCAATGGCGGATATCGAGAACCGTGCAGAGGCATTTAGAAGCCTGTCTGAAATCCCGACACTCTCGTACGCCCTGTCCGAATAGGCGCCGATTTTCTGTCGTTTTCTGGCTAACTTGCATCGGATTTTCTTCATCTCGATGCCCGCTGATCTTGTATCCATTCTTCTTGGCCGCAGATACCCGGTTGCCACAACTCAGAGTCTCGCCCAGGCCGACAGTTATCCTGGCAGTCGTGTTGGCGCTTCTTGTTGTGGCTTGCGGACGACAAGCTCCCGGCCTCAACAACGGCATCGCTGACGAAGCTACCTACGTTGGCGACACCTCCTGCGCTTCTTGCCACGAAGACATTGCAGCTTCGTTTGCACGAACCGGCATGGGCCGATCACTTTCCGTCTTTGATCCGAGCGACGCGCCAGAGGACTTTTCTGAAGGACTGATCATCTCGGATCCCAATTCCGGATTTCGATACACCGCGTTTGTACGTGGAGATACGTTGTTTCAACGCGAATGGCTGGCGGGACCCGGCGCTGAGGTACTCGCTGATCTCACAATGCCAGTCTCGTGGGTTGTCGGATCGGGGAATGCCACGCGTTCTTACCTGATCAACGTTAACGGATTCGTAACGGAGGCACCCCTTACGTGGTATGTTGAAAGTGCTAAGTGGGATTTAAGCCCCGGCTACGCGCAGGTAAATCAGCGCTTTTCGAGGCCAATCAATCTCGAATGCATGACGTGTCACAATTCCATCCCGGAGCACACGCCGTTCACCCAGAACCACTATTCAGATATTCCATTAGGGATCGGATGTGAGCGCTGCCATGGCCCATCGTCAGAGCACGTAGAAAGGCAGCTCGCTGGCCTAGATGTGCATGACGAGGAAATTGTCAACCCGGCGGCACTCGATCGCCCTTCGCAGCTCGCTGTATGCCAGCAGTGTCACTTGACTGGTTTTTCTGCCTTTGTGCCTGGCGAAGATCCCACTACGTTCCGTCCTGGATCGCTCCTGGCTTCGAACAGGGTTGTATTCGAAGAAGTTGATGATGATGCCGACGAAAACGCTTTTGGCATTTCGTCTCACGCTTCACAGCTTTCGAAGAGCGAGTGTTTTCAGGCGTCAACGATGACCTGCACAACCTGTCACGACCCACACATTCCCGTTGCTGAGTTGGGTCCAAACACATACAACACAGCGTGTGCGAGTTGTCACACAAGCCAGCCGTCTCAAACACTCTGTGCTCGCCCTGTATCAGATGAAGGCATGCGCGTCACGGGCGATTGCGTCAGTTGTCATTTGCAGACGGGTGGCACCAGCGACATTCCGCACGTTTCGTTTACGGATCATTGGATTCGTGCGACGCTACCTGGTTCACCGCCGATTTCGGCGGATGAGATTAATCGCGTTCGTTCTAATCCGATGCGCCTTGTTCGAATGAGTCCGCCGGTATCGTCCAAACCGATCAGCCGCACGCAGCTTGAAGAGTCTATTGCGTTCTTTGATTTGTACGAGACGATGCATAAGCACCCCGCTTATCTTGACGAGGTTGTCAGACTGGCGAACTTGGGTCTTGAAGGGGGAAGCAAAGATGAAGTGGCAACAACTGCACTTGCGCGTGCTTACATCGAGCAAATGAAGTTCGCAGACGCAAACAGAGTTCTGACAACTGCGGTGCAAGACTACTCCGGAAACGCATTACTTTGGTACTGGCTTGGAACGGCCCAGTCGAATGTTGGCAATCTGGCGGGGGGGGTTGATGCATTCACCAAAGCGTTGGACATCCAGCCACTATTTCTTGACGCGTTATCGCGACGGGCGAAATTACATTCGGACGCGGGCCGGATCCAGGA
>CBDTVC010000419.1:0-3834 GCA_965363925.1 uncultured bacterium
CGCGACTGGCTCGTGCGCTCGGCGGCCGTTGCGTTCCTTCTTATGGTCGCCTTTAGCCTTGGCGAGAACTTCGAGTTGCTTAACCGGCCAGCGTACAACCTACTGCCGCTGTTTAGTTCGTTCCGGGCACCCGAAACATGGTTGGCTGCCGCTGCCTTTTTTGCGGCCCTCCTGGCTGCGGTTGGCTTGTCTGAGATTCTTGCAGCGATCAGGACAAAGAAGAACTTGGGACGCTCCGTGGTTATCCCATGGGTTGTGGTGAGCACCTTTACGGCGTTAATGCTGATTGGCGGCTCCACGTTGCTCTCGTTTGAGAAGCAAGGTGAACGGGAACGATACGCTTCCCAGATTGCTAGTCGGGAAAACGTTTCACCAACCGACCAGCGTGTGGTTCAGGCCGTTAATCAAGCGGTCGCCGGATTTCAAGAGGAACGCATGGACGCATTCCGCGCCGACGCCATTCGGACGCTCGTTCTGTTGTTGCTGGCAGGGGCAATGATTTACGTGGTTGGATCCCGTCGACGATATGCATCGCTAGCGGCATTCGGCATTGTGCTTCTGGTTCTGTTTGATTTGTTCGGTGTTGGCCGGCGATACCTGCCGGAAGACGCAATGGTTGATTCAAAAGATCTGACACGACAAATCCCCACATACGATTTTGATGATTATATCCTGGATGACATCAAGAAGGAAGGAGGTCCAGGTCATTTTCGTGTGCTTTCTCTCGAAGGTGAACCGACGACGACGGCACGTCCGTCATACTATTATGAATCACTTGGCGGCTATCACGGAGCGAAGCTTCGCGTTTACCAGGACTTCATCGACAATGTCCTGTTTGCCAACGGTATCGTGAGCATTGCCGGAAATGCTTCGGATATCTTGAATGTTCGGTATGTAGTGAGCCCACAACCACTGTCGGGTTTTTCGAACGTGTTTACATCCCCGCAGACACGACTATCTGTCTATCGCAACGACTCGAATCCCCAGCGGGCATTTTTTGTTGATGAGATCGTAGCAGCGGAGCCGGGACAGCAGACCTGGGACGTTGTGAAGGCGGCAACGTTTGATCCGGTGCAAACCGCCGTCTTAGCCCCAGCCGCATTTCAGACCCTGTCCGGATCGCTACCAGCTGTTGATTCAACCGCGGCGTCCTTCGTGGACTTAAAACGCTACGGTCCGCGGGAAATTGCTTTCGATGTTGAGACGACGGTCGATCGTTTTCTCGCTGTAAGTGAGATCTATTATCCGAAAGGATGGCACGCAACAATTGATGGTGAAGAAACACCGATCTACATGGTGGATGGTGTGATCCGCGGAGTGGTTGTTCCGTCTGGACGCCACGAGCTGGTGATGCGATTTGATCCGTCCAGCGATCAAATCGGCGGTCTCGTCGCCGGAGCCTCAACGGCCATTGTGTATTTTGGGATCGTTGGTCTGCTGATTGTTGGCTATCGCCGCCGGTCCGACGAGTCGAGTAGCGATCCCAGTTCGTCAGATGAGTGATCCGGCTGTTCATCCGAAAGATTCCACAGCGCGTTCTCGCCGGGTTCTTCTCGTTTCGTATTACTTCCCACCGTCCGGTGGGCCCGGGGTGCAACGGGCACTGAAGTTCGTTAAGTACCTTCCCGAGTTTGGATGGGATCCGGTTGTATTGACGGTCGATCCACGATATGCGTCTTATCCGGCCTTGGATCCCGCACTTGTTGATGAAGTTGATTCGAACATCCGTGTCGTCAGGACGAGAGCCTGGGACCCTTACTCACTGTATGCACGGATGCTTGGTAAATCCAAGGAGCAGTCCGTTGGCGTCGGGTTCATTGACGAATCTCAGCAAAACTGGCGCCAGATGCTAGGTAAGTGGGTCCGAGGAAACGTCTTCATCCCTGATGCGCGAGTCGGTTGGATTCCTTACGCAACTCGTGCGGGTAAAAAACTACTAGCCAACGAACATTTCGATGCCATCCTCACGACGGGTCCGCCTCACTCAACCCACCTGATCGGTAAACGATTGGCCCAAAAGTCTGGGGTTCCGTGGCTTGCGGATTTCCGTGACCCGTGGACGGGGATCGATTTCTACGATTCCCTAATGATGACAGACTTCTCCAAGAGGCGTGACGCTCGTTTAGAGGAAGCCGTAACCCAAAAAGCAAGTGTGATTGTCGCCGTGACACCGGGCATGGTAAGGTCGCTAGGTGAGAAGGCGCACAGGGACGTGCAGCTCGTCATGAACGGCTATGACCCGGCAGATATCGAAATTGCGAATCCGTCAAAAATTAAGTCCGTGTTGTCGTATGTGGGAAACATGAACGCGGCCAGAAATCCAATTGTACTTTGGCAGGCCTTAAAAAGATTGAGTGCGGATGGTCACGATTTTGGCGACTTTGCGGTCAGACTTGTCGGTCCAATTGATCGAGGGGTCGCTCAATCCGTCCGCGAACATGGTCTTGAGAAACTCGTGCAAATTGAACCGCCAGTCAGTCACGCGGAAGCGGTGACAACAATGCTGGAGAGCGCCCTGTTGTTGCTGGTTATAAACCGGGTAAGCGGATCTGAAGGGATTATGACGGGTAAGCTGTTTGAATACATTGGCACCGGGCGACCTATTCTCGGTATCGGTCCTCCCAATGGAGATGCTGCGGCTGCGTTGCGTGACTCGAATGCTGGAGTCATGTTCGATTGGGACGACGTCGATGGCGTTACGGATTATCTGAAGGAATACCTTAGTCGGCAGGATGGAACTGTTGGCCAAGTGGGAGCCAGCATTAAGGACCGCACTAGATTTAGTCGCCGCGAGCAGGCCGGGCAGTTAGCGGGATTGCTATCCGGTATGGTGGATCGGACTCGCCGAACCCCTTCGGTGCACCCAAAAGAAAAGTGAGCTAGTTAAGTCGAACGTTCGTCTGGCGCGCAAAAGAAATGGCAACGATGTTGCGAAATGTTTCCCAGCCTTTGTCACAGTGGGGGAGCAGAGGGCGGCAGATTGTTACTGATTCATCTCATCAGGTTTGTTGTTAACTCTCATGCGTATTTGCACAATCATCGGGGCTCGTCCGCAATTTGTTAAAGCGGGTGTCGTGAGTCGGGCGTTGAAGCGAGTCGGTGTTCATGAAACACTTGTTCACACCGGGCAGCATTATGATGCTTCAATGAGCAACATATTCTTCGAACAGCTTGGTCTGAAGGCCCCCGACATCAACCTTGCAATTGGGTCCGGAAGCCATGCGGTTCAGACGGGCAAGATGATGACGGCACTTGAGCGATTTGTGACTGATAGTGGTCCGTACGATTGGATGTTGGTCTATGGTGATACAAACAGCACAATCGCGGGGGCACTCGTAGCGTCAAAGGGGTCATTGCCCATTGCACATGTTGAAGCAGGGTTGCGTTCATTTAATCGCCGAATGCCGGAGGAGATCAACCGGGTCGTTACCGACGCGCTGTCGGACCTCTTACTGGCACCGACTGAAACGGCGGTTGCACATTTGGAGCGAGAAGGTGTAAAAGGACGGGTTGTGTTGAGTGGCGACGTGATGCTTGACTCGACATTGTACTACGCGGATCGCGCCGCCGCTTCTGATCAGGCAGCTACGCTTCTCGACACGTTACCGTCCGATTTTGTGCTGGCAACTGTTCATCGTGCCGAGAATACTGACGATCCTGTCAAGCTTGGACAGATTATCGAAGCGTTTTCAGCACTCGGCAAACAGGTCGTTTTCCCGGCCCATCCAAGAACGAGGAAGTTGCTCGCCGCAGAATCGTTGTCAAAGTCAATTACGATGCTTGAACCGGTCGGGTATCTGGAAATGTTGGCGCTTCTACAGCGAGCCGCTTTTG
>CBDTVC010000420.1:0-3821 GCA_965363925.1 uncultured bacterium
ATCTGATCTCGTACGCAGGGACAGTTGCAGCATCGCTTCGACGCGCGTTTTGGACCTCCGGATGTCTGCGGATTCGTTCGAGTAAATCCGGCACAAAACGCTCGGTATTTGATCGGTCGTCGCTGGTTAGATCGATCAGGATGTCCGCGTCTTCAGAGACCAAGAGCGATTCAAGCTGTGTTCGGACTGGATTGACCGTCATGTCAACATCGTTCTCGGTTGCGCTTTCTTTCATATCCGCCAAAACGGATTGTGCTTCACTGGTCGATACGTCGCTGGCGAGCAGTAGCGTAACGTCACTCTCGTACGGCGGACGCGGATTGATGTCGAGCAACGCCTCGTCACGTTCGCCAAGGTCTTCAAGTACGTGATCTGCAATGCCGGACTGGCGGACGCGCTGCATGAAGGCCTGTCCGCGCATCGCCACGAGGTCGATGTCCGACTCGGGAGGGAGGGCAAGTCGAACGGCGATGCGTCCCTGATCCGTGTCAGGCAACACCTGTCGCGGAAGCACCTGAAGCAGAAGCCCACTTAGCACGAGTAGGATAATGCTTGCGGTGAGCACAACAGATTTGTGATTGAGACTCCATGTGAGGGCCTGTTCGTACCGTCGAAGTATTGGACCATCGGTCGCCCTTCGCGATCGGCCTTCGGATTCGAGATCTTGTTCACTTTCTGTGGTGTCATTGAATGTAGTTGACGCAATACCCGTATCACCGCGGTAGTTCGTTTCGTCGGTTTCGCCCCCAATGAAGGTCGCCCCCTGTGTTCGGGGGTCGCCATCTTGAAACGCCTTCTTCTGTTGTTTAACTCCCGATCGTCCACGTGACAGTACCATGGGGACAATTGTGAGCGCGACGAACAGGGAAGCCAGCAGGCTTGTGACGACGGCGAGGGACTGATCCCGGAATAGCCGCCCAGCCAGGCCCTCAACAAATGTGATCGGCAAAAAGACCGCGATCGTGGTCAGTGTGCTCGCGGTTATAGCGCCGGAAACTTCATTGGCGCCTTGGATGGCTGCTTGAAATGCCGAGATCCCTTTTTCGCGGAGCCGCGTTATGTTTTCGACCACGACAATTGCGTTGTCCACAAGCATTCCAACGCCAAGCGCCAGACCGCTAAGAGAAATCAGGTTGAAGCTGACGCCGAGGAGATCAAATAGGAGCAACGTTATTGCAAGCGAGAGCGGGATGGCAATCGCAACGGCCATGAGCGACCGGATATGCCTCAAGAACACAAATAGCACAAGAATCGCCAAGGCGCCACCAAAAAGGACAGCCTGGAGAACACCTCCAATGGACTCTTGGACAAAAATGCTCTCGTCAACGACCACGTCGAGATCGACGCCTGGCACATCCGAGGAAAGGCTGACGAGCTCTTCTCGGACTTTTTCGGCGGCGCGCACGGTATTGGCGTCAGGCCGTCGTTCGACAAGCAACAGCAACGTTTCCTCACCATCAAAGCGTGCAAATCCGCGGCGCTCTTCGACGGCATCACGAACAACGGCGACATCGCGCAGTCGCAGCGGACGTGCACCATTCGACGAAATAACGGTTTCGCGGATGTCGTCGATGTTTCGGAATTCACCGCTAACCTCAACTGCGTACCGGAAGGGTCCGCGACGTATTACTCCACCTGGCAACGAAACGTTTGCTTGATCGAGGGCAGAGGCAAGTTGGCCGAGTCCGATTCCATACGTTGATAACCGTTCGGGATCAACGATGATTTCGATTCTTGGATCATAGCCTCCAGTAACCCGCACGCGCGCGACATCGTCGAGCTGCTCAAGTCGCCGGGCGATGACCTCGCGAGCGAGACGCTTCAATCCGACCAGGTCCTGGGAAGAGCGGACAGGAATTTCTGGAAACACCTGTTCAGTCATTGACACCGTCCCGGCGGAGGAATCGGCATCGGGTGCTAGCGATTCGCGGAGCGCGATCATCATGATCGGTCGGTCACTCGGATCCAGCCTCAGTACAACCGGACGCGACGCTTCCTCGGGCAGAGCCTCACCAAGTTGGTCAAGCTGCTCGCGAACGTTCAGCAGTGAGAGGTCAAGATTCGCATTCCAACCAAAATCCAATCGGACAAGGCTTCCGCCGAGCTGGGTTCGAGACGTAATTTTTTGCAGACCCTGCGTACCTGCGACGGCCTGTTCAATCCGCTCGGTGACGGCTCGTTCAACCCGGTCAGGTGGGACGTCGGGATAGCCGGTCCAAACCACAAGTCCGGGAAAGCGGAGATCGGGAAGCAACTCCACTGGTACGCGCACCAAGGCTGATGCTGCCAGGGCAAGCGCAAGCAGAAACAGGGCGGTCGTTCCTACGGGTCTGGAGGTGGCGAGAGAGGGGAGCAATGATCCGCGGATGCGCTCGTAAAAAATGATTCGAAAAGCGCTACTCTGATGCGCCTACTACTTGTGCCCGGACGACGGCATTATGGGCAAGGGCAAAGTGCCCGGCAACTGCAACCGAGTCGCCGGGAGATAGCCCATCCAGAATTTCAACTTCGTTTCCGGATCGCGTTCCGGTTGTTACGTAAACCCACTCGGCTGTATTGTTGTTTACAACAAAGACGAGGTCACGACCCGATCGGACAAGCAACGCATCCGCCGGGACGACAAAACGATCTGGACGACGCTCCGTTTCGAGATATACGTAGGCATACAAGCCCGCGACCAGTCGGCCTTCTTCGTTTGGAATCGTGACGGTTACTCGTGCAAAACCCGATTCGTCGATCGTCGGGTTTATCGAATAGATTTTTCCAGCAAATTCCTGGTCATTAAGATCCGGAACACGGATTCGGGCAGTGGCGCCTTGTCGCAGGTTAACAACGTCTGCCCCGAGAACATTGCCTTCGACTTTCATCCTCGAATCATCAAGAAGGCGGAAAACGGTTTGGCCCGGCGAAACTTGTTGGCCCAGCTCGACCTCAACATCCGCCAATCGTCCTCCGAAGGGAGCGCGAAGCTTGGTTCGGTCAGCTGCAAGACGAGCTCGTTGAAACGCCTGTTCAGCTTGTGTCAATCCTGTGGTGGCAGCCTGAGTCTTTTGCCGATCCGTCCCGGTCATTATTCGGGCCGTTTCAAACGTGCGGCGTGCTTCCTGTACTTCAGTTTGAGTAATCGTACCAGCTTCAAATGCCGCCTCGGCTAACCGCAGGGATTCTCGGGCGGCCACGATAGACGAACTGTCGGTTGACGCACTGTTAGTACCGACGTCACGCGAGTTATTCGCCAGAATGGCATATTCAGTTCGCTCCTTTAACAGTTCCGCCCGGGCATTCTCAATTTCGATTAATTCGTCGCGGTCGTCAATCCGCAACAGTATTGTGCCTTTCTGTACCCGCCGTCCTTCGTCAAACGGACGAGCCGTAACCTTCCCGCTGGATTCAGCAGAGAGATCAACTTCACGCCATGGGCGAAGATGACCCGTTGCTTCAGCGCGCACCACAAAATCGCGCGGCGCAACCACCTCGACCTGTACCTCAATTGGAGTCGCCACGCGCTTGATTTCTGGGCGGGCCTCTTCTTCGACCTGACCAGTTAGCGTTGGCCAAAGGGCATATCCGACCAATCCGACCACGCCTAAAAGCAGAAGGATGCCGGCGAAATGCCATGGGCGAAGTTTCATGAGGGAAAACTAGTGGGCGTCAAACAGTGATTGTGCTGCAATATAAGCGGTCTCGGGCAGTTTGTGTTCTCGTTGGCCGTTCGCGTAATTGTGGACGCTACCAAGGGTTCGACGGCTTTGAATCGTAACGAATCGCCGGGTAGGGTAGCTGATATGACATTTCCAGCCATGAATACGAGTCCCGCCAGT
>CBDTVC010000421.1:0-3818 GCA_965363925.1 uncultured bacterium
CGAGGTCAGGCTGGTAGCGCTGCGATAGACGGTGACACGAATCGTCTGACTCGACATCAACGTTAGGGGACGACTGAGAGTTGCGGAGTCCGTTTACAACAATAGCCACAGAATCAGGATTCCTCGATATCGTTAGCCTGACTGCCGGGTCCTTGCCGCCTTCCTCTCGGAACCCTGCAAGGACCCGGCAGTCAGCTTACAACGAAGACGTCACAAATCTACCTGCATCCACATCCTGAATAAACCTGATGAGACCGTCGAAGAACGTTTGTTGGTCGTCGTACATCGCCATGTGGCTTCCATTTGGGCAGTGAAGGTAGCGCCCCTGCCCAACCTCACTGGCCATCCATTCCATGTGTTCCGGGTCCATGGTGTCGTGAGCTGCTCCGATGGTCAACGTTGGCACCGTGATTTTGTCCAGGTCTTTTGTTCGATCCCAATATTCAAGCTTGCCACTTGCCCCAAGCTCACTCGGTCCTTGCATCGGCACGTAGATGGCCGGATTCACATGCTCAAAAGCGCGATTCACCGGTTCTGGCCATTCGTCCAAAGGCATTCGAAGCACATGCTCAACGTAATGATGCTTCATCAGCAGCTCCATGTACCGCGGGTTATCGAAGTCTTTTGCGTCCTCGTACCTCAAGATTTCGGTAAGGGCGGCCGGATCCATCGCTGGCATCAACACATCCTGCGCATATTTATTGTACAGCGGTATGCTTGCCATCATGTTTGAGATGATCAAGCCCTTGAGATTCTCCTGATACTTCAGGGCATACTCCAGTCCGAGAATCCCACCCCACGAATGCCCATAAAGGAAGAAGTTGTCCTTGTCTAAGCCGAGTGCCTGCCGGACCTGTTCGACCTCTTCGACAAAACGATCCACTTCCCAAAGTGAAGGGTCGTTTGGCTGTTCGCTGTAATACGATCCAAGCTGATCGTAATAGTAATATTCAATGTTGGCGGATGGGAAATAACTATCAAACGCCTCGAAATACTCGTGCGGAACCGCCGGACCACCGTGAAGCAGCAGCACCTTCATGGTCGGGTTGTTGCCGACACGCTTTGTCCACACGTTGAACGTTCCGCTTGGCGTTTCAACCGGAATCATCCTCACTCCACCGGCCAGAACGTCGTCACGTCCGGTGTTGTCCAGGTAGACCTCTGCCGCGCTCGGGGTGTCAACCACGGGAGTCGGACTCGGATTACACCCAATAACGAAAATGCTGGCAAGCAGTAACGAGGCAAAACGATTCATGACAAACTCCTGAATTAGTATTTCCAGTTTTTCAATAAAGGATCGCAGTTTCGCCAGTTATCCGACGTGCTCCCAGCTTTCGGGATCCTCCGAACGCCCCGGCGACGTTCCCATTATATCACCTGCGATAGTAACGCCGAGACCCAGAACCGTTCGGTTGGCGTACCCAAAGTAGCTCACCACCTGATTCAGTTCCAGAACTTCACCGTCAATCCATCCGGCATTTCGTAAACGGACGATGTCGCGTTTGGACAACGTATTCGGTGCGACCGTCAGTATTCGAGCATAATTAAGGGCTGCGATTTCCCGATCGTCAAACACACTGCTCCACGACTCTGAGTCCAGCGCCGCAATAATGGATTCTGTGCGAATCTTGTCACCAACCAAGTTTGCCATTCCGACAGAGTGATGCGCGACGCAGTACTCACACTTATTTAACATACTGGTGTAAATACCCAGGCACTCCAGAAACCATTTTGGCACCGTATTGCGCGGGTGGTGCAAAACGTGCTTGTACAGCGTCATGTGACCAACCAATGTGTGTGGTCGCAAACTGTGGGCGGTCATGATGTTGTCGACATGACTGCCCGACGCCCCCAGAATCCTCCGGTATATCTTCTCGAGCTCGCCACTCGAATCTTTGGGTTCAACAGTTTCAATCCAGGTCATTTAATCTCTCCATTTTCATGAAGCTACCAAACTCAGGCTGTCCGGCAAACTTGCGGAAGGCGCGGCGCTGGATAGCGGCAAGGCATTTGGCAGGTTCCTCTGATTGGCTGAGATTGTCTTAGCGACGAGCGAGGATTGCCAAAATCATGTACTTTTTCGGAACTTGCCTTACAAAGCAACCATGACCCACGACCTCACACCAATTCATTCCAGCGTCCGTTCACAGCGTCTGCGAACGGTGAAGATCGTCCACACGTTGGCCTGGGCTTTCTTCGTTGGCAGCATCATCGCGATCCCGGTTCTGGGGTCGATGAGAGCGTACAAATACGCCGACGTGTTTACGGGCATCGTCCTGTTGGAAGCACTCGTTCTCGTTTTTAATCGCTGGCGATGTCCGCTCACGGCTGTTGCGGCGCGCTACACTGATGATCGCCGCGATAACTTCGACATATTTCTTCCAGTTTGGTTGGCGAGACACAACAAGTCAATTTTTGGTGTTTTGTTCGTGCTTGGATTCCTGTTCACGCTTGCGCGCAGGCTCGGTTGGCTCGCCTAGGCGTGTCTATTTCACTGCGAGGAATGGTCGCAAACGATTGTTGTACTCTGATCGACTGATGGCGGCCGTCGCGTGTCTGTTGTAGCGATCTAAGCGTGCTGCGCATTGCCACAAAGGTTGCAACGCCGCCGGCAATCATCAGCGCTATTACAATTACGAGATCCCACATTTTGATGAGGTCTCGATATAGTTTTTCGTTCAGCGCACGCATTTCCGTAATCAACCTTAGGATTGATTCAACTGGACATGATAATCAGCTAGCGCCCTGAATCTACGAGGAGGGTCCGCACAGAGAGGCAGGGGAAACCCGATTGCGGACCTGCTACTGGGCCAGATGACGAGCCGGACAAATGCTACATGCCTTTGTTATCTTGAATTATGCACATCGAATTCCGCTAAATACCGTACACAATGAGCATGTTTGGACAAGCTGTCTTCGGAGATGACCACGTACGAATTACTTCAGCGATCGCAATTGATAACATCGGATCGATGTGGCCAGATGTTACGGTCGGCTCGGACGGCAGTGCCTGGGTGGTCTGGTCGCGGCGAGATCCGGTCGATGGTGAACGGATTCTGGCGCGACGATTTGACGAATCAGGCAGCGGAGCCATCCTCGACGTTGGGACGCGGTCCGGCATAGAACTTCAGCCATGCATTACAAACCTGGCGCATGGCTCGCATCGCGTCTTCTGGATTGCATATCGTGATGACGAATGGCATCTCATGACCCGCTCCTTTCGCGATGAAACGTTTGGCACTGAGGTTAAGGTGACCTCGTGCAGAGACGGGCTTTTTAGTCCGCGCGCTGCAATCGACTCGTCGGGTAATTGTTGGGTAGTCTGTGAAAAGGTTGTTGGGCAACGGACTCGGCTCGCATTGTTTCGACAGGCAAAAGATTCGTGGATTCACATTCCTATTGAGACGCTCGAAGGCGACTGTTACCGCCCGGATATTTGCTTGGGACCGATGAATACACTCTGGATCAGTTACGATGAGTTCGGGCCGAGGCGAGCCGGAATGGGCTCGGAGGAGGTTCGCGCAGAGGAATCCGCCGTTGGAAATTACCGCGTTGCAATTCAGCCGATCGCAGAGTCTCGACCAACCTCAGCTGAGGGCGCTTCAGCAGAAGTTGTCTCGTCTGGAAAAACTTCATCGACGAAGTTGGAATTGCCAACGTCGGAGTTGTCAGCGTCGGAGTTGCCAACGTCGGCGTATCCCGAGTCTGAATCAAGTCAGGGCGCTATCCAGGAAGCGAGCTTCCCGTTTGTTGTCGCAGACTCTGGATACCAGAATCTACACTCATCACTCACAGCCGACGCGTCTGGCAACCTGTGG
>CBDTVC010000422.1:0-3818 GCA_965363925.1 uncultured bacterium
TTTTCATTGCAAGTATCGGAAGAAGGCACTGCGAGAAGCTGGTCCAACTCAAGACGCCTACGCTGGGATGCAGGAGGCCCGATTGCATTTGCACGCGACGCCGATCGTGCCAATCTGCACATCGTCAACGTAACGAACGACAGTGCCCCAGAGAATGTTGGCTGGGCCGAAGAACTTAGCGTCGGGCGGACATACGCATGGCCAGTCACCGGTACGATGCTTGACTCTCGACGATCACCGGTGGCGGCCCGGACGCCGGCAGCCGATTTCCGTTATACCTTCGGTATGAAGAACGCACGTCAAACATCGCCCGCTCAAAGCGCAGTCTTCTCGGAGACAGATCGTATCGCTTTTCGCTGGAACCCGGTTCTTACCGATGATCTTTTACCGCCGGACATTGTGGCGACGCGCGGCGGGGCAAGCAGCATGTTATTCATGGACGCGTCTCATGTAGCGGTTCTCCAGGTTACTGCTTCGGCGGGCTTTGGCGAAGAATCGCTCATCGAACAGGATACCGTCGAGTTCATTTTCGATGAAACGGATTTCTCGTCCGTCTTGACTGAGCAGACGTTCGCCCCAGATCGGGGATGGGCTCCGGGAACGTACCATTGGCGGATTGTGTGGCTGGGAGCCGACGGCAATCCTTACGGATCTCCGACCGTTCGACAATTTGAGATCGGAAGCGACCTGCAGATGGTATTTGCGACACCTCGATCAGGCTCAACCCTGGACGCCTTGGTGACCGGCTTTGCGCTGCAACGCCCCACATCATTTGATCCCGGTTGGGTTACCGCTGGTCGACTCCGGATATGGGAGATGGCCGACCCAACTGATGATCCAGCTGTCGTGATGGAGACTCGGCCAACTTCCGAGGTTCCGTTCGCTGGGCTGTCGCTGGACGAAGAAGGAACGATACTCGTGATCGAAAGCGAAACTGGCGTTGCCTACGAATTTACCGGCGCGGATCGCACCTATTACATTGCCCGCGCAGAGTTGGACCTGGACGAGGCATCGATGCGTCGCGATGGAACCGAGCCGCCGGGTGAGCAACTGCAGACTCGCTTTACGCGTTTTCAAATGCGGGAGCGAGGCCCGTCCGATTGCTCATCTGATTGCATAACGGCTGCACCGTCGAACACGACACCGTCTACCATGACTGCTTCTGCGCTTGAGGGGCAAGACGTGACACTTGGACGCTTTACTCTCGCAATCGTTGAAGCAAGTGGTACTGCAAGTAATCTAGACGGGACGGGCACCGTCGACGTCCCGTTTCTCACCGCGCCAATTCGCGTCGCATTCACCGGCCTGGCCATCAACGGTGCGAATGAGGTTTACCGCGGCTCGGCGATCGCCATCGATGACTCTGGCGCGTTACCGGCCAACTTTGCACGCTCGTTCGCCGGATCGGTTACCGATTGGGACCAACGAGACATACAGCAGGCTCATGAGTTGGCTTCCGATGGGGCACGTTTGCTTAGTAGCCTCATCGCAACTGATGCTGTTGGCGTTCCACTTGGAGTGGACCGCGTTATTGGAAGTCGGCGGTGGGTGATTGGAATAGTGGGAATCGAATTTACTGTGACGCAGGCGCACGTCAATGCAGTCATCGACGTTCCGCTACCCGACACGGACCAACGGATCGGATTGGGGCTGAAACATCTTTGCATCAATCCGGATGGATTGGCAAATGAAGCGGCGCTAATACTTGCCTCGGACATTGATATCCCTCTGAACGCGGATGCTTCTCCAGACGCACGGCACCTGATGCGGATTGTCGCTGCCGACTTACTCGTTCCGGACTCTGGCACGTACGTTAGCTGGACCTGCGACGGCTTCGAAGAATTGCAGGTAGCCGTCGAGCACGAATTCCCACGAGATTGGCTTCGACCAGTTGATGCAACAGGAATTGAAATTCCGGGCGTTGTGAAATCCAGCTTCCAGTTTGCCATCGATGAGGATGCTGACTGGATCGCCGTCGGCACGTTGGATCGCGCGATGTTTACGGGGACGAGTGGTTTCTGGATGGAGGCCGAATCGGTTGGGTACGACAATTCGGCGTCGCGGAATATCTCGACCATGGCCTTCCCGGCAGGTTATCGCGGGCTCACAGATGATTCATGGACCGGGCTTTTTGTGAATCGATTTACGATTCACTTGCCGGAGGAGATCAGAACGTTTGATTCGGAGTCGAGTGTTTCTGCGTTTGCGGAGCGATTGCTGATCGACAACAGCGGCGTGTCCATGTCGGTTGGGATAGCCAATATTCTTCGACTTGATACGAATCCTGGAAGTATGGATGGTTGGGCATTTTCGGTTGATTCGCTCAAACTCCAACTTGTGAGTAGCTCGGTGACAGAAGGTCGGCTTACAGGTGAGTTCAAAGTACCGATTGGGGAAACGCCGCTTGAGTATCGGGCAATTCTTTCACGAGCGTCTTCCGGCTCATCGTCGGGTGGTTCGGCTCCTGGAGATGTTGAGTTTGCTTTTCAGATCAATCCGCGAGATGAGTTTTCGGCTGAGTTGTTTTCATCGGCAACTCTGAATTTGTTGCCGACCTCGATGATTGAGGTTTCGAATCGCGGCGGCGACCTACAAGTCTCGGCTATTTTTGACGGTGACCTGACCCTGGAAGGGGACATTGACCTGGACACGGAGACGGGTGGTACCGTGCCCTTATCGTTTCGAGCCGTACAGTTTGAACGGTTTGGCGTGAATTCATCGGGACCGGATTACTTCCTTCCCGGTACGTGGTCCTACGCAAGTCCGCAGCATTCAATTGGCGGAGGTGCGAGAACGGAAAGTTTTGGCCGAGGTGAACCATTGGAGGGTTACGGTTCAACAATTCGTGACGACGCCAGTGCTGGTGCCTTTCCGGTCACGATTGAGGGATTCGAACTGGTGACTGGGATGCGAGACGGCGACCCGGGCGCCGGTCTGCAAATTGGCATGACCGTCGCGTTACCTGCTGATTTTCGAGCGAGCACGACCCTCACGGTGTGGGGGAAACTGAATACATCTGGTAGCGGCGTCGAGCCAGAGTTTGACGGGGTTGATCTAAATGAACTCTGTATTTCCGGTGAGATTGGAATCGTTGAGATTGGCGAAGGCAGCTGCATCACTTTTTACAACAACGATACTGTGTTTGGTGATGGATTCGAAGGTACCATCACTGCCACCTTCGTTTCCACAGCCACAGTCAATGCAACGGTTCGGTTCGGTGACGTTGATGGCTATGACTATTGGTACGTCGACGGCATGGCGACGTTCACGACCGGAATTCCGTTTGCCACGGGACTTGGGTTCTACGGATTTGGAGGGGGTGTCTACCAGCGCATGAGGCGGGGTCCGCTGCCATCGGCCGCGGCTGTTGCGGGTGGCGAAGATGCAACTCCTGTTTTTACACCGGATCGGACTATCGGTCTTGGCTTCCAGGCGACTGTGGTTCTTGGCACATACCCGAGTGCCGAACCGTTCAATGCTGACGTTACGTTCTCAATGGACTTTACATCGTCGGGTGGGGTTAACGAGATTCGGATTGCCGGCAACGCGTACATGATGGCCGACGTCGCCGATAGACCCGATGACCCGATCGTGCACGGAACAGCAGACATCCGATACAACGTCCCCAACGAGACGTTCGATGGGACGTTCGCGATCAGGCTGAACCTCGTCGATCTTGTGGATGGTGGTGGCGAAGCCCAAATCTACTCGGGGCCGGATGGATGGTTCTTCAGGGTCGGATACCCCTCGCCTGAGGCGGCGCGATTTGGTCTAAACCTTGCAGATATTCTTTCATTGAACGCGTACCTCTGGGTGGG
>CBDTVC010000423.1:0-3806 GCA_965363925.1 uncultured bacterium
CTTGCATTCGCGCAGGAATTTGTTGGGCCGGACCGAACAAATGGCGAAGGCCCGTACAACAGATTGATCTTGCGGGGAGGCATTATGATCGACGGTGCAGGGGCGCCGCCCATCGGTCCCGTGGATATTGTCGTCGAGAAGGACCGGATTGTTGAAATCAGGGTCGTTGGCAATCCGGGGCTGCCGATCTCCGAATCGCGACGACCAGCCAAGGGTGACCGCGAGATCGACGCTAGCGGAATGTATATCCTGCCAGGATTTGTAGACAATCACGGTCACCAGCACACCAGTGAATCGGCCCAGGGCGTACCGGTCGATTACGTACGAAAGTTGTGGATGGCTCATGGAATCACAACGACGCGGGATGTTGGCTCGAAGGGTGTCGACTGGTTGATGGAAGTAAAGCGTCGGAGTGCAAACAACGAGATCTTGTCGCCAAGAATTGTTGCCTTTCCGAGGTTCGGACAAGGGGCAAGCAAACCGATTATTACACCCGAAGATGCTCGCGAATGGGTTCGCTGGGTAAAAGGGAAAGGTGCAGATGGAATCAAATTTTTCGGGGCGCCTCCTGAGATACTGACAGCAGCTCTAGACGAGGCAACGAAACAAGGACTGCGATCAACGGAACACCACGCGCAGTTGAATGTGACCCGAATGAACGTGCTCAGGACTGCCTCGCTGGGTTTAACCTCCATGGAACACTGGTATGGGCTGCCAGAGGCGCTATTTGAAGATCGCGTCATTCAAGATTATCCGCTTGACTACAACTACCAGAACGAAGCCCATCGATTTGCAGAAGCGGGCCGACTTTGGCGTCAAGCTGCCGAACCGTTCTCTCCGCATTGGAACATGGTGATGGACTCATTGCTTGCAATGGATTTCACGATCGACCCAACCTATGTAGCTTATCTGGCGAGTCGCGACTTGATGCGGCAATCCCGGAACGATTGGCATTCGATATACACACTTCCCGCACTGTGGGACTTCTATCGCCCCGGCCGTGACGCCCATGGCTCCTATTGGTTCGACTGGACCTTAGAGAACGAATTGGATTGGAAGGATAACTATCGCTTGTGGATGACGTTTGTTAATGAATACAAGAATCGAGGCGGGCGTGTCACTCTCGGAAGCGACTCGGGCTACATTTATAATCTCTACGGATTTGGCTATATCCAGGAAATGGAGCTGATGCGGGAGTCCGGCTTTCATCCGCTTGAAGTAATTCGTTCTGCAACGTTGATGGGCGCCGAAGCAGTTGGACTTGACCACGAAATCGGATCAATTCAGGTTGGCAAAAAGGCAGACTTTGTGCTGATTGGTGAAAATCCGCTTCAGAATCTGAAGGTCTTGTTTGGCACTGGAACGGTTCGTCTTAATGACGATACTGGACTGGTGGAACGCGTCGGTGGGATTGACTGGACCATCAAAGATGGTATTGTCTTCGACGCCAAAGCTCTTCTGGCAGACGTGAGATCTATGGTCTCAGCGTCAAAGGCAACGCGTGGCCTTCCGCCCTCGCCTATGCCGATGACCATCGAGAATACAGGCGAGTTCGCTGTTCCGAACAAGAAGTAGATGTCGGTGCGAGGCCGTGGTTCTCTTTGAGAAGAACCACGGCATGCACCCACTTGCTGAGCTGCAATACTACACCTAGGAACACTACGCTGGTTCTCTGACCGAGCGAGGACGCACCGCACGGTGCTGCACCACTCATTCCTGGGCACATCCCCCATTGTCGAATGCTACTCTCCCATGGAAATGGGAACCACCGCTTAGGGCTTGCTGCTCGAAGCCGGTCCTGTCAGGCCCTCCCAACGTCCGCCATTCACAGGTGACTCCGATCGCACAGTTGGGATTGTAGCAACGGGTCACTTCCGTTGCCTCGCCGTCGCCACCCACGAGTCTCGAGTTTCGATCGAAGAGCCTCAACTCCGACGCCACCAGACCTTTCGTGTCACCCGCTGACGATTCGCTGACCTCTTTGGGCTTTGCCGATTCCTTTCACTCACGAAGTATTCTTTCTGAACCATTTAAAAATTCTTTCGTGATCTCCGATACTGAAGTTCGGTGCCTAAGACGGTACCCGAAGCACGTCACATTATAGTATGGCATTTCAGGATCCACGCGCCTGCTGTTGAACAAATTCTAACGGTACTGAAGACTAACGTACAGTGGCACTTCGTCTCAATCTGATAATCGGCATTGCCCGCATACCAGATTTAGACAGCCATTTAATACGGTTTGTTGAATTGCCGAATAAGAATATGTTCGACATTAACGCGGGACAACTGTAGCTCGCGTTTCGGTCTCAACAACAGACTTTTCGGTTGACTCTGTCAACTTTAGAAACGGGTAAAAGATATGCCTCAGACTATGTTAGCGTTCTTGGCGATGATCATCGTCGGAACCCACGCCCTGAACACGCAGCGCTACGAGATGCTCGTTCAGCAGCGCGATATTACTCGTGAACTCACGGAAATGGCCGGTTCTGTCGCACTTGAGACGATGGAAATCATTCGTACCCGTGCCTGGGATCAGGCAATCATTGACAGCACCGCCACGGGTGATGCCGGCGACCTCGCGTTTATGGAACTGCTTACCGGCGATGACCAGTTCCTGACCGGACAAAACTGTTCGATCTTTGGCGGTGGAGCGAATTGCGACGACATCGATGACTTCCATAAAATGCAAACGGCCATCCGTCCTTTCGTAATGGGCCTTGATACACTTCGGTTCAGCGTGGACATCTCTGTTCGATATGTTGATACAAGCCTTACGCCTTCAGCCGTGGTTACAACAAACAAAGAAGTGACAGTTGAGGTAGAAGATTTTTGGCAAAACGGCACGACGTATTTCAACTCACCGATTCGTCTTTCGCGAGTGTTTTCATACGAGTTTTAGACTGCGAAGTAGTTAATAACTCGTCACGGAACCAACAGAATAAATGATACTCATACTAGACAATATTGCAGCGTTCGTAATTGGCACCTCGATCTTTATGATCCTGATGGCAATGCAGATGCGAACGACAGAGCTGAGCATCGATCAGACATCAACGTACATGATGAAGAATCAGGCGGCCAGCATGTCGACCTGGATCGAAGAGGATCTGCTTGACTTGGGCAAAAATATCGACAAGAATTTCACGGTTCCGTTCGAGAACCCGACAACTGATTCGCTCGGTAACACGACACTGTTCACCTTCTTCAGAGACACGGTAAATACGACGGTCGTGCCGGCAGATACGATCAGAATTTCGACGCGCTACGCCCTTACGTCTGCTGGTTATTCAAGTAACGGCGAAGACTCAACGAGGGTATTTCAGGTTCGCCGTTCTGTCCGGCATGGAGCAGGTTCATGGACAGCGGACGGTGAGAGTGTTCCTCTCATCAGTGTTTTCCAAATTGACATGCTTGACAATAACGCAAACCCCGTCGCTAATCCGGCGACTGTAATGGTTGGCAATCCGGCTGCTGTTCGGAATACGCGGGTACGATTTGCAATGGTTCCGCCACTAAAGACGAAGCGAGCCACGTTAAACAAAATCTATTACGGGTCGACGCTGTTGATTCGGAACTAGTATCGAATAAAAAGGGAGTCCCCCGTCAATAACAACAACAACATCATCATCAACGCAAACCTCCACGAGGTTCTGAAATGGGTAAATTAGCACTGTTGGTCGCGGCTGCTGCAATCATGGGAAGTAGCATGCTACTCTTCCAGGTAGATCGCACGTCTGTCGCGACAGATTCAAAACAATCCGATCGACAAGGTCAAATTGTCGCTCGAGAAATCGCTCGAACGGG
>CBDTVC010000424.1:0-3801 GCA_965363925.1 uncultured bacterium
GGCCAATGATTTCATATTCGCCACGAATCTCGATTGGACCTTCTCCCGCTTCGTAGATGGCCTTGATTTCCTCGTCAGTATTCAGGATTCGGCCGCCCGTTGGGAAATCAGGACCTTTGATAAACTTGAGCAGAGTCTCCAGGCGGGCATTCGGCGAGTCGATCATATAGATCAACGCGTCGAGGACTTCACCGAGATTGTGAGGTGGGATATTTGTCGCCATTCCGACAGCGATTCCCGTCGCCCCGTTCACCAGCAGGTTCGGAAACTGCGCCGGGAGAACAACTGGTTCGAACAGCGTCCCATCGAAATTCGGACGGAAGTTTACCGTCTGCTTCTTGATCTCCTCAATCAGCCGCATTGCCAGGGGAAGCAGTTTTGCTTCGGTGTAACGCATGGCCGCCGGACGATCACCGTCTAGCGAGCCAAAGTTTCCTTGGCCGTCCACGACAGGCATTCGCAAAGAGAACGACTGGGCCATCCTCACCATCGCATCGTAGATCGCGGTATCACCATGCGGATGATACTTACCCATCACGTCGCCGACCACGGTTGCACTCTTGCGATGGCGCCCATCAGGATACAGTCGTAGGCTCGCGTACATCGCGTATAGAATACGGCGTTGTACCGGCTTTAAGCCGTCACGGATATCTGGAAGTGCCCTGCTCGTGATTACCGATAGCGCATAATTCAGGTAGCGCTCGCGGGTTGTTTCGTGCAGCGGGATGGACTCTACATCAATCATGAGTGCCCTTTCGGCGTTTCGTTAATCGGTGGTGCAAGTTGGGTAGTCGATCCGGCTTGGACCGATCTGAGCCTCGAGAAACCTGAAACTGACTGCCGCCAATCGGAAGTATTCAAGGAGAGAGACCAGCGAATTGATGTCGCGGCATCAGCGACGCGTTCAGTCCCTTCGCCAATCGCAATAACGGACTCCATCTCAAAGAGATGCGTAGCGACTCGATCCGGGAAAACTGGTATCTGGTGGGCCCAGCGGCCAAAATAGTAATGTTCAGGCACTTTATACATACGCCCAGCACCCCCATTTCACGCAAAACCGCGGTTCTTGGAGAATTGATACGCCCCTGCCTGCAAAGCGGCTATCCGACATGATGGTCTGAGTCAGAATTGCAGCGATTGTGAAAGTGCAATTATTCTAGCATTTATGTTGTCAAAGCTGAAACTTGCGTGTATACTGACCGTAGGGTGCTAATATTCTAGCATGTTGCCGGGAAGGTAACTGCGTGTACTGGTTTCTGATAAGAAGTAGTGGTTTGTATCTGATAGACCAGCCGACTGCTGACGCAACGACCCAGTTTTCAAGACGATATAGATATAGATATAGAGAAGGATCGAAATGAGTAAAGAGAATCAAAACAACGAGCCCGCCAATCCGATGGAACTCGGTAAGCGTGAGAGACAAGTTCTCTCGTTCGTCTATCGACGTGGCCGCGCAACAGCCGCCGAGGTCCTGGATGGAATCGAAGATCCGCCCTCCTATTCAGGTGTCCGCGCGCTCCTCCGGATACTTGAAGAAAAGGGTCATCTCATACACGAACGCAATGGTGCCAGATACGTGTTTATGCCAAGCGTCCCGGTTGAGGACATTGGCCAATCTGCGATGGACTACACGGTTTCTGCGTTCTTCAGCGGGTCGGCCGAGAAGGCCGTTGCGGCCTTGTTGTCGAGTAAAGAAAGCTCCTTCTCCGCACCAGAACTCAATCGGCTTGCGAAGCTCATCAAGGACGCCCAGGAGTCTGGCCGCTAACGGGTTCGAATGAACCGACTAACATCACCACAAGACCTTTCGGCAATCATGGATCTCATCAATCAGCTTTCGCACAGTGTCTTGCTCCCAACTGTTCTAAAAGGAATTGCCTTGATGGCAATCATTGGCGCCATTGCTTTCAGTATGAAGCGATCAGCACCAGCGCTACGTTACAGAATCTGGTTCTCCGGTTTCGTTGGCCTGCTGCTACTTCCCATAGCGATTGCAATTGTGCCGGCGTGGAAGGTTCACGTCCTGCCTGCTGCGCCGCTGGATACCATCAGAGAACTTGCCCCCTCACCACCTGCAATTGCCACACCGGCGGGCGTTTCGACTGGGATGGCGCCTTCACCGACAATCTCTCGTCGTTCGGCAACAGGACCTGCAAATGCATTGACGACACCAACGGTCAACCCTCCGCGAGCAGCACAAGGTTATGCTACTGGTGCTGTGCCAACGTCATCTATTCCGGCAAACTCTGCGTCCCCAAGCGGCGAAGGACTTTCAACAAGCTTGATCACGGCTGCATTCGATACAATCGTACAGTCAATTCGATCAATTGGGTGGCGCACCACGCCATGGACAACCTGGTTTGCAATCGTATGGATTGTTGGCTCGGTGATACTTCTCGGGCGCTTGGCGATTGCTCACGTTGGTGTGGCCAATCTGGTGCGCAGATCGCGACGCGTTGACGAAGATGATTGGCAGCTCATGCTTGAGGCCGCTGCAACGGAGATGGGAATCAGTAGCCGAGTGTTTCTTCGATGGTCTGACCTGGCAATCGTTCCGCTCAATGCCGGTGTATTCAAATCAATCATTCTGCTGCCGGAATCAGCGTCTGAATGGCCGGAGGAGCGACGTCGGGCCGTTCTCCTACATGAATTGGCTCATGTGCAGCGCCGAGACTGTCTGACACATTTCGTTTCGCAGCTGACGAACGCCATCTACTGGGTCAATCCGTTTACATGGCACGGATTGGGACAAATGATGGTCGAACGCGAGCGTGCCGCTGATGAAGCCGTCCTCGATGCTGGTACAAAGGCATCGGCATACGCCCAGACTTTGCTAGAGACCGCCCAAAACTATAATAGCGTTAATTGGTCAGCACCAGCCTCGCTGGCGATGGCTCGGAAATCACAATTGGAGAATCGAATGCTTGCAATTCTTGACCCATCGGAACGACCCGGTCAGCCTTCCCGGGCGAACCGATTAATGGCATCGCTGGTCGTCTTATTCATCGCGTTGCCGCTGGCGGCTTTCTCACCTATGCAACAGCAGGAAAAAGCAAAAACCTCAGACAAAAAGGCTCGTTCTGTCTTGCCGGAGCAGCCCGTGCCACCGATGGCCCCACGTCTAACACTGCCCCCAATGCCCCCAGAACTCGCAATCGAACCAATCGAGTGGATAGGACTGGAGTCCCTTGATTCGTTTTCCGATATCGAGTCGCTATCCACCTGGGAAGGGCTGGCGTCAATCGAAGCGCTTGGCCTCCTTGAGACGATGGAATCGATGGAGTCTATGGCTGAGCTAGAACTTGAGCGCTCTCTTGAACTCCTGCAATTTGATTTCGAGTCGCTTGAAGGATTGGGTGAGCTCGCCGCTCAAAATGCCCTGAACAGTTTCGAATCACTTGGCGACCTCGAGTTCGATTTTGCAGAGGCACCCATGAATCCTGAAGGGCTCTTTGCTGATGCGCGTATGAATCTGGCGACTTCTCCGTCGAAAGGTTCATTCGAGTTGAACGGCAAACCACTCGTCGTTGGTGATTCACTTACCATCGAGCAAATCATTCGGTTGCGACGGTACGGCGTTGATGGTGACTTTATTCGGGGCATCAAAGCCCTTGGATTTGCCACACCCACTTACGACGAACTGGTTTCTGTTGCGAGATATGGAGCAGACGGCAATTACATCGATCAGCTCATCAAGGCGGGATTCGTTGGCCTTCCGCTTGAACAATATGGACGGGCTGCCAGGTACGGCGTGTCAGCAGAGTTTGCAGCAGCAATGCGAGGAGCAGGCATCGGAGAATT
>CBDTVC010000425.1:0-3793 GCA_965363925.1 uncultured bacterium
CTGCTGGTACACCGTGTCGGCAGGATTTCGGTGTTCGCCGATCTGAATCACCTCAGGTTGGTTCATTACAGTCTTCGCGAGCACCTGAAGCGGCTTCGGCATTGTAGCCGAGAACAAGAGCGTCTGCCGGTCCTTCGGAGCGGCATGGATGATCTTGCGGATATCCGGTAAGAAACCCATGTCAAGCATTCGATCAGCCTCGTCGAGGACAAGTATCTCGACCTTGGATAGATTGACACTTCCGCGATTCATGTGATCGAGCAGTCGGCCCGGTGTGGCGACCACGATGTCTACGCCCCGCCGCAAATTCTGTAGTTGCGCGCCCATGCTTGTTCCGCCATAAACGGAAAGGCTGCGAAGCCGCGAGTGTTTGCCATATACACGGATTGCTTGCTCAACCTGCATTGCAAGTTCCCGCGTTGGTGCGACAACGAGGGCCCGAATCGGTCGGCCCTTGACATGATGCCGCGATTCTGTGAGGCGTGATAACATCGGCAGCACGAACGCGGCTGTTTTGCCGGTACCCGTTTGTGCAGAGCCGATTAGATCTCGTCCGGCCACTGCAATCGGAATTGCTTGTGCCTGGACAGGGGTAGGAGTTGTGTATCCTGCGTCAAGGATACTTCTTGTAATCTCCTCGGATAGTCCGAGGCCTTTAAACGTATTCATCAATTGTAAATCAAAGTAAGACGCCCGTGTGGGGCCGTTCGGATTCAGTTTCTGAACTAAAACGGTTCACGTATGCAGGACACTAGTCCCACAGATAATCCCACAGCGGGTCATCAATTAGAAAGTCGCGGTTGATACCAGGGGAGATGGCCAGTTACAAGCTGCTCCGTTTGTCAATGGTTAACCAACGTGCGTACGCGTTAGAAAACAGCGTACTACTGCGATGGATTTCCAGACAGGAGGGGCTTTGGGGCCAGCTTCGTCAGCAAGGGAGGTGCAACAGAGTAGGAGGGCGGGTGTAAACCCTTGCGGCCCTTCATTTTAGCACTCTGCAGGTGCCTGCCAAGGCAAATATCGGAAAGCGATGCTTTAAGAGTTCGCTTCCGAGAATCAAGTAACCAGAAACGATGTGTAAGCCGTGTATATGTTGCTGGAGACCGTTTGTTCCGCCATGGTTCACCATTCTAGTTCATGCTCGCTTCAAGCTTGTGCCGGATGAGTACCCGTTCGCGGTCGTTCCGGACAAGCTCCAAGGCGAGATGCAGGTGCCGTTTCCTCTCCGCGTCATTGCCAAGACCCTCATGAACCTGAGCCGTTACACAATGGAACAGATGCTCCAGGCCGATAATTTCCGTTAGATCGAGTCGGTCCAGCGCGGAGAGCGCTTCGCGGCCATTTCCCATTTCTGAAAGAACGACCGCACGATTCAGCCAGACTACCGGGGTCGGTTTGATCCGATAAAGAGCGTCGTACAGCGTAAGGAGATTAGTCCATGATGTACGCGCATATGAATCAGCGTAAGCGTGCTGCGCCGCGATTGCTGCTTCCAGGACGAATATCGACGGATGGTCATCCGGTTCTGACCGCGCCATGTAATAGTTGGCCACGCCAATCAATTCCTGATTCCACGTGGAGCGGTCCTGATCCGCGAGAAGAATAATCTCGTTGTCAGCGGACAATCTGCTGTCAAATCGCGCAGCGTGATAACACATCATTGCGAGAAGCGCGTTGGTATCGCGACAATTCGTAACCGGATGCTCGCAGACCAGTTTCGTCAGCCTCATCGCCTCGGCACACAAGTCTCGCCGAATGACCTCTTCCGATCTCGATGACTGATACCCTTCGTTGAACGTCAGGTACAATACCTTGAGAACGGCGTCCAGCCGCGCCTTCAAGTTGCTGCCATTCGGAATTGTCAAGCTGATGCTTTTTGCCCGGATCTTTTTCCTAGCGCGTTGCAACCGCTTCTTTATTGCTTCCTCCGTGGTGAGCAATGCAGTAGCGATTTCCTTCACACCAAAGCCGGACGCAAGCTGAAGAGTAAATGCGAGTTGATCGCGTTCTTCCAGAACTGGATGACAACAAGCAAATATCAGGCGGAGCTGACTATCGGAGAGTTCACTTTCATGGAACAACTCGTTCATGGTGATTGCGAACGAAGCCGGGTCAGCATCTGAGCCCGTATCGACTTCCAATCGTCCTCGTCGAAGTAGATCTATCGCCCGATTTTTTGCAGCCCGCATCAGCCAGGCCTGCGGGTTTTCGGGCTGTCGTTCACGCCACGCTCGGATCGCGCTGACAAATGCGTCCTGGACGACGTCTTCAACCAGCTCTAGCTGGTCAAATCCGAATATCCGAGTGAGAACGGCGACCATCTTTCCATGTTCTTGCCTGAAAAGATGGTCGACCAGATCCCGTTGTGACTCAGTAGGCATTAGTTGTCGTATACCGCCACTTCGCGGACTTCCACAACGTTCTCGGTTTCAAAATCGGGAAAATCCACAGTCAGGGAAATTGCATCGTCAATGTCCTTTGCCTTCACGATGAAGTAGCCGCCGACCAATTCCTTGGTCTCTGCAAAAGGCCCATCGGTAACCGCTCCAACTGCCGTGACCGTTTTTCCCTTCGGCATCAAAGCCTCGCCACCAACAAAACGATTTGCCTTCTGGAGTTTCTCGACCCAGGCAAACCACTTGCCCATCTGTGCTTGTATTTCTTCGGGAGAAAGGCCGCGCTGGCTGTAGTCAGGGCCCTTGAAAATCAACATGAAGTCTTTCATCGGCGTATCAGGTTTGGTTGTAGATGTAGCGTACACCATTATGACGAACCAGGCCAAACGCTGGGGACACGTTTGGCCAAGTTTTTTTCGAATAACAGTAGACTTCTACCGCACCGAGCCAATTCATTCGTTCATAAAGCCGATATCGCAGGTCCCTTCGTACACAAACGAGGCATACTCATAGTCAACCTCCGATCTTGACTCCATCACAGGGACCTCCGAGATACTGATCGACACGATCGCGGGACGCGTGGCCGGGAACCGCTCCGAGGCACGGACGGCAGCTGCATACTCTGCAAACGTCTGGTCACCCACGGACGCATGAAACGAATCAAAACTCGGATGGGATTGCCCATCAGCCTCTTCCGACTCTTCTTGCAAAGCCATGTACTCGTCGTCCGTCAGGTTGTCGAATTCCTTTTCAGCCCTGATGGAAATCATACCGGACGGTGACAACGCAGAGAAGCTCTTGCCGTCGAAGACTATCGTCATTTCGTCCGATGGACCGTATTCGTTTTCGCCAACGATCAGACGGAAAGATCGCGAGGCTGGTCCAACGGTTTCGGCGGCATTCGAGAGTTGAACGGACGTTTCGTCGACGTCTTCACCACTTTTATGGAGCATCAGACATCCTTCACCGTCGGCGGAGAGTTGAAACGAATCAGACTCGGACAACGTGATTGTACCCGTTCTGGCAAAATCAGTGCTCGTTGCCGCCAGGAGGCAAAGGCATGAACTGATTACAAGCAGGAGATTGCGCATAGTTGTCGTTGGTAAACATTGTTTCATAGGACGGGCGTGCCCGGAAATTCTGCGCCAACCTGGTGGCCAAGTACTCCTGGAGGACGCGTAGTTACGAGGTACGCTTAACAACCAATCGTTTCTCTGATTGTTCGGATTATTTCATCACGTTGCATCAATTTTCATTTGAAAAATCGCTTTCTTGGTTCAAATAGTCAGCATTCCTAGATTGCCCAATAAAATAGTCATCTAGACTGACAAGTGTGTTAGCTTCAAACTCACGATAATATCTGCGACTAGTTTTTTGAAAATAAATAACATTAT
>CBDTVC010000426.1:0-3790 GCA_965363925.1 uncultured bacterium
CTCGATGGACTCGATGGACTCGGTGGATTCAATGGACTCGATGGACTCGGTGGATTCAATGGACTCGGTGGACTCGGTGGACTCGGTGGATTCAATGGACTCGATGGACCACTCCCAACACAACATGACTAACGATAAACCATCACCTGTTGAAACTCCACCAGTAAAACCTGACTCGACGGCTACAAAGAACTCCTCGACGAAGCCACACGAGCACTGAACCCTGAATAGCCTTGCCCGCATACCGTGGGCGCCCAGAATCATGCCAGCTCCCCACCGTGAAGCGTTCAACCATACCCTGCCAGAGACATGCTGAAAAGCATCATTGAAGCATCCATCCGCAATCGATTCCTTGTCATTATTGCGACCATCCTGGTCGGAATCGGTGGCGTTTATGCGATGCTGAATACGTCTGTCGACGCTATTCCAGACTTGAGTGATGTTCAGGTCATCATCTTTACTGACTACACCGGTCAAGCACCACAGGTTGTACAAGATCAGGTAACGTATCCGCTCACTACGGCAATGTTATCGGTACCAAAGGCAAAAACGGTCCGCGGCTATTCGTTCTTCGGGCTTTCGTTCGTGTATATCATTTTTGACGAAGGCACGGACATGTATTGGGCACGAAGCCGAGTGCTCGAATACCTGAACTACGTTTCGGGCCGACTGCCGGCGGGTGTTACACCAACGCTGGGTCCCGACGCAACCGGCGTGGGTTGGGTGTATGAATACGTGCTGGACGGTGGTGATCAATACGACCTGCAGCAACTGCGTTCAATACAGGACTGGTTCATCCGCTACGAATTGATGAGCGTGCCGGGTGTTTCGGAGGTTGCGAGTATTGGCGGGTATGTCAAGCAGTACCAGGTCGAGGTTGACCCGAATAAACTGATCGCCTATAACGTATCGTTGTCAAAAATCCGGAGTGCACTCCAGCGCAGTAACAACGACGTTGGCGGGCGCCTGGTCGAGCAGAGCGAAACGGAATTTATGGTCCGTGGCCTCGGCTACATTGAATCGATTGCGGATATCGAGAACGTTCCCGTTGGAGTTGACGAAAACGGAACACCAATTCTTATTCGTAACATCGCCAACGTTCACATCGGCCCCGAATTACGCCGCGGTTTGATCGAGTGGAATGGAGAGGGCGAAGCTGTGGGTGGAATCGTAGTCATGCGCTATGGTGAAAATGCCCTAGCTACCATCGAGGCCGTAAAGGAACGTTTGGAGCAAATCAAGTCGGGCTTACCCGAAGGCGTTACGATCAAGACAGCGTATGACCGATCCAAGTTAATTGAGCGCGCAATCGGCAACCTCCGCGACAAGCTGATCGAAGAAAGTCTAATTGTCGCTTTGATAATCGTCATATTCCTGCTGCATTTCCGGAGTGCTTTTGTAGCGGTTTTTTCGTTGCCGATGGGCATTCTGATCGCGTTTATCGTAATGCATCTGCAGGGCTTAAACGCAAACATCATGTCGTTGAGCGGCATTGCGATCGCAATCGGAGCGATGGTTGATGCGGCCATTGTGATGATCGAAAACATGCACAAACACCTCGAAAGAGATGGAGGAAAGAAGGATCACTGGCGAATTGTGGCGGATGCTTCGGTAGAAGTCGGCCCCGCGCTGTTCTTTTCTCTGCTGATCATCACGTTGTCTTTCTTGCCGGTGTTTGCGCTCGAAGCACAGGAAGGTCGACTCTTCAAACCGCTTGCGTTCACTAAAACGTATGCGATGGCTGCATCCGCTCTTCTTGCGATTACAGTAATCCCGGTTCTAATGGGTTACTTCGTCAGAGGCCGCATTATTCCGGAGAAGAAGAACCCCGTAAACCGATTGCTCGTGATGGTCTATCGTCCGTTTATACACGGTGCACTCCGCTTTCGGTGGATGACCTTGCTCATCGCGGCAATTGTATTTGGAGCAACGATTATCCCGCTTCGGAACCTTGGCTCAGAATTTATGCCTCCGCTTAACGAAGGAGACATCCTTTACATGCCGACAACGGACCCTGGAATCAGCATTACCAAGGCAAAGGAATTATTGCAACAGACAAACAAAATTATCCGCACGTTTCCCGAAGTCGAAACGGTATTGGGCAAAGTGGGCCGAGCTGAAACCGCGACTGATCCGGCCCCCCTTTCCATGATCGAGACGACGATTACTCTGAAACCGGAGGAAGAATGGCGTGCCGGATTGACCGTCAAAGACTTGATCAAAGAGATGGATGAAGCGGTCAACTTTGCAGGCCTCACAAATGCCTGGACGATGCCGATCAAAACGCGCATCGACATGTTATCGACGGGAATCAAAACGCCAGTGGGCGTCAAGCTCATGGGGCCTGACCTTACCGTACTCTCTGATCTCGGCCAGGAGGTAGCCGCCGTTCTGCGCGAAATCCCTGGCACTGTGAGTGCCTATCCGGACAAGACTGTTGGCGGAAACTACATGGACTTTGAGATTCAGCGGGAAGAAGCTGCTCGATACGGCTTGACGGTTGGTGATGTGCAGGACGTTGTGATGTCAGCCATCGGCGGAATGAATGTGACCTATACCGTCGAAGGACTTGAGCGGTATCCGGTCAACGTTCGCTATAGCCGGGAACTCCGCGACAATCTCGCATCACTTCAGCGGGTTCTGATTCCAACGCCATCTGGCGCCCAGATTCCGCTTAGCTACGTTGCCAGCCTTGAAATCGCAAAGGGCCCCCCGGTGATCAAGAGCGAAAACGCGCGCACCACGTCTTGGATCTACGTGGACATCAGCGACGAAGACATCGGCTCGTACGTTCGCAATGCCCGTGCTGCGGTGGAGCAAGAGGTAGATCTACCTGCGGGCTATACGATCAAATGGAGTGGCCAGTACGAATACATGGAACGCGCCGCCCAACGGCTGAAGATTGTGATTCCGCTGACGATTGTTGTCGTATTTCTTTTGCTGTTTCTCAATTTCAAAAGTGTCTCAGAAAGCTTGATCGTATTGCTTTCGGTGCCGTTCTCTGCAGTCGGTGGCGTGTGGTTGCTGTATCTACTTGACTACCAGTTGAGTGTGGCGGTTGGTGTTGGCTTTATTGCCCTCATCGGGGTCGCAACCGAGATGGGAGTGATCATGCTGACCTATCTGGACCAGTCCTGGAAGGAGTGCCGCGAACAGATTGAACGGCCAACAGCAACCGACCTTCGACGCGCGATTTACGAGGGTACCTCGTCGAGAATCCGCCCGATTCTAATGACGGTTGCAACCGTCGTGGTCGGTTTGTTGCCGATACTCTGGGGACACGGAACAGGATCAGAGATTATGAAACGGATTGCTGCGCCGATGGTTGGGGGAATGGTTTCGGCAACAATTCTCAGCTTGATCGTGTTACCGACCATCTACTACTTCTGGCGTAAGAGAGACACTCGTTAGGCACGTTGTTGCCCTTCTTTTCTGCGTGGTCCGTTGCCGCTTCCAGCGCCGTAGCGAACGAGACAAACATCAGCCGCGTGGCTTGTTGGCCAACGAGCAAAAAAGAAAGCGACACCGATTTCACGTCGGTGTCGCTTTCAGTAAAGATTTCGTTTGCAGACTTCTCGATCAACGTGTCTAAAACGCTATGCCGATGGATCCCGAAAATGCGCCAAGTTCAAGTTGTCGGCTCAGTGGATTGCCAGCAAAGTCATCTGAAATCGAAGCAACCCCACCAATGTATCGCATGTCGAAGATCAGGTAGATCGGTAGCGGTCGCATGCGAAGAGAGGCACCAATACCGGCTGTCCAGCCAATTTCCCGATCAGCAAACGCGTCC
>CBDTVC010000427.1:0-3784 GCA_965363925.1 uncultured bacterium
TCGAGGGCGATTTTCTTGTGCGCCTTCTTTTCCACCGTCTTTAGCATCCCGGCGTCCACGGCCAGGTCGTCCGCCGGATTGATTCTGATCCGCGTTTTCTGCGGATGGCTGGTTCGATTCGTTACCGCGCGACGAGCCACGCCGGCCTCCACGCGAACGGCTTCTTGAGTCTCGACTTCCGGAATCCCGGTTGTCAGAATCACGATTGTCGGAGCCCCTGCCTCGGCGATCCGTTTTCTGATTCGCTGTGTTCGCCGTCGAGTCAGCATTTTCGTCTGCGCGAACTTCTGAGTCACGACCAGATCGATCACCTCGTTGGCCACGATTCGATCTCGCGGAACCGCTCTTTTCACCTCTGCCGGATCGTGATTTGTTCGGATTGTCACTTGACCGGCTACGATCGCGTGTTCCGCCCGTTTTCTGTTCCGATTGGTCGGTACTACCTTCTGTCCGTTTTGACCGCCCGCGTCCATCACGGCGCTCATCTGATTGTTGTCGCGAACGTTTCTGATCATCCGCCTTCTTTCGGCCACGTCCGCCGTCCCGACTCGTGGTCGTTGCGGACTCTTTTGATGCGGACTCTTTTGATGCGGTATCTGTCTGGTCATCCGCACCCTCACTTTCGGGTTTTCGCTTACCACGACGACGCCCAGAGCGTTTACGCCTGGTAAGTTCTTCGTTCGTTTTTGGGTCGAAGATTCGGAAAACCATCGGTTCGAGGGTATCGTCTTCCTCAACGCGGATCCGAATGAAGTACTTTGCGAACCACCTGCGACCGGCGTTAAAGATTCCACGCTGCAGGAACGCCCGCGCAAACGGATGCACCTTCAGAACTAGCGGGCCACCATTACCATTCTCTTTGTGCCGAGCAAGCCATTTCTCGATCTTCGCCGTCATCTCGTCGGGCGTTACGGCCGCCTTGTCGTGGCGTCCACGTCGAGATACCTGCTCGCCACCGTCCGTATCGCCAACGGTCTCTGCATGCTGGTCTTCGGTTGAAGCGAGACCCTTCATGGCATCAGCAGTCGACTTTTTGGTCGTAATGCTAGGACGCAGTCGCTGGCGTGTAATCTGCACTACGCCGAAGTCACTCATCGGCAACACTTTGGTTACCGCGCGATCCTTGGTGAATTCACGCCTGAGTTCGTCGTATACCTTGCGGCGATTTTTGTCGTCGCGCAGGTCAATGAAGTCGACGACGATAATACCGCCGAGGTCCCGAATCCGGAGTTGCTGTGCAATCATCCGGGCAGACTCCATATTCACCTTCAGCGAATTGTTCTCCTGTGAAAGCCCCTTGCCGGCCCGGCCTGAATTCACGTCCACAACGTGCATCGCCTCCGTGTGTTCGATGATCAGGTACCCGCCAGTCGGGAGAGGTACGCGTGACTCAAATGCGAGGCTGACAGCTCGGTCAATTTTTGCAGCTTTGAAAACGGGTATGCGGTCAGTGTGAAGTTGGACTGCCGGAGCCATCTGCGGAGCGACGGCCTGGATATATCCCTTGATATTCCGGAAGACCTTTTGGTCGTCGCAAAGAATGCGGTCGTAATCGTCTGAAAAGAGATCCCGAATTACAGACGAAACCATGTTCACATCCTGATGCATCAGGGCCGGCGGATCTTTCACCTCGGCCATCCGCGACTCAATCCTGCGCCACTTGTCGATCAGAAGACGCAAGTCGGTATCAAGCGTCTTGGCATCTTTACCTTCAGCAACGGTGCGTACAATCAGGCCGAATCCCTTTGGCAGGAGACTGGTTGCGAGCGCCCGCAGGCGACGTCGCTCTTTGTACGAGACGATTTTTTTCGAAACTGCGACGTAGTCCGCGAGTGGGACCAGCACGAGGAACCGTCCAGCCAGAGAAATGTCGGTTGAGACACGACTTCCTTTGGCAGAAATTGGCTCCTTAACAATCTTGACAAGAATCTTCTGGTCGCGTTTAAGAATCGACTCTGGCCGAACGTCTCTTGAAGAGGATTTGCCGCGAGACCGAGATGGCCGAGATGGCCGGGATGGTTTACGGTTTTCCAGGACGGCATCTTCTTCTTCGTCGTCCTCTTCATTTGAAAGACTTACCGGAGCACCCATTGGTGCGCGAGGGCGATGCCGACGAGCGGCCCGCGTACTATCGCTTAACTCAACCTCGCTGACGTCGGGAGTCTTCATATCGACGAGCTTCAAGAGGTCGCCGATGTTGTCTGCAATATCTGAGAAATGCAGGAATGCGTCGGATTGTTGTCCGACGTCTATAAAAGCGGCCTTAATGCTCGGCATGATTCGCCGAACGCGACCTAGATGTATGTCGCCGAGAGTACGTTCGTTGTTGGGATCTTCGAAGTACATCTCCGCAAGTTCCCCATCCTCAACGATGGCGATGCGCATTTGATCTTTCTGCGCATTAATGACAATTTCCTTACCCATAAAAGTATTAAAGTGGGTCTCGTCTGCCGCTCGTCTGTTTGACCAGGCGGGACGCATAAGGCTTGGCTCGATGCCGCGTGTCTAGCTGCAGGCTGCGTTACCACTGGCAGTACTGTAGCTGGATGTTTCGCAGGGAAAGTCACAACAGAGGTCGGATGTATGGGGCCGAGACTGAAGGATCGTTGTAGCTGCGAAGCTGGGCGGATCGGTGGCACAAATGCGAGCGGAAAGGGCGTAAGCGCCCATAACTCGCGAGACCGGTGATTCTGAAAAAAGAAAAGATGATCTTTTGAGCTTTCCCGAACCGTAGCTGCTTGAACTGCAGCCGCCCGAACTGTGAAAGCCCGAACGATAGAGAACAGATGCACGACCCGGTCGAGCATTGTCTTGGTGGCGGTGGTTGTAAAAGGGAAACGCAAGATCATCTAAGGTGCACTTCCAACGAAGTGCGACGGAGTATTCGAAAGTGGTGTTAGCCGCGGCGTCCGGCCTACAAACAGGTCCGGTGAAGGCAAGTTTAGCTCCTGGATTCGCCAGTAACCAGCACGTCGGCCAGTCGGACTATCATAACGTGCAGATTCCGTTCCATTCAGTGACGGTAAAGCCCAATTTGGCGAAGCCGTTAGAGATTTGCCGCTCCGCTGAACTATCCAAGCCCCTGCTGCCCAATGAATTAATAGCACGCTTGTTTACCAGCGGCCACATTTTTTGCGAGTGCGGCTCCGCAAATCACAAAGGCTACAAGGCCTACGCAATAAATAACGCCTACGCAAGCGAAGGTACGCATTCATCGATCTGAAGACAACAGACTAGACCTGCTCCGTTAATCTCGTGTCGACTCAGTTTGATCCCCGGTCTCAACATTGTTTTCCACGATATCCTTTTTTTGGGCCGAAATAGGGGGTTATATTCACGTGTCCTCGACCGCTCGGCTGGTACCGTTTTCGATGCAGGTGACAAAGCGTTGTTAAATCACCACTTGCATTTAATCACTTGCAAAACATGAATCTTACGGATGGCAAACCCTCGTCAGGCAGCTAAATCAGGCCAATCTCGCGGCCTTGAAGGCGTTGTAGCGCTTGAATCGGCGATTTCCTTCATCGATGGTCAGGCAGGCGAGCTGGTTTACGCGGGGTATGACATTCAGGATCTTGCGGCGAACGCTACTTTTGAAGACGTGGCGTTTCTCCTGTGGAACGGACGGATGCCCACCCGTGACGAACGCGAGGAGATTTGCCTTCATTTGCAGGCTGAGCGAATGATACCGCCGATGATTCTCGACGTAATCGAAATGACGCCCGTGGACGCGACGCCGATGGCTTCTTTGCGAACAGCTGTATCGGCCCTGGCCCTTTTTGAT
>CBDTVC010000428.1:0-3784 GCA_965363925.1 uncultured bacterium
GCCCCCGATAGGGAATAGTAACCCCGATCAAAATCTGCTTGCCGAAGCAAGTTCGCCTTTTGCGTTGCCTGGATCGTTGGTAGGGCATCACGGTTCGAGAGCGTGCGCTGCTCCTCTTCAATACCGCCTCGTATCGTGAGCCTGCCGTCGAAACGTTTGCGTTTGTAATCAAGATTTACGGTCGCCTCGAGATCACGCCGTCCGAAATTAGTTTCGAAGAAGAGCGTCTCTTCACTCGGGTTAGGATTTCGGACTCGACGGGCGTTCGCTCCAAATCCGATTGTGCCGCTCACACTGAACGCCCGATAAACCGGTGCAGTGATGGACGTAGAAAAGGCGAGTGTATCGGAAGTCGTCGCCTCGATCGCTTCGGATACGGCCGCATCGCGATTGAGGAAGGAAGTTGCCTGGTACGCGTCTCGCCGGGTCGTCGTCACGGATACGGTTCCACTAAGCTGTGTTTGATCAAAGCGAGCCACCGTTGTGCCGCCCGCAAACAACCGGTGGCCTCGGCGAGGTGTGATGCGATCATACGAGCCGCCAGCGTCAAGCGCAGCCCGGTATGTCGTTGCGTCGTCAAGGCTCACGTGCGCGCGGAAACCACCAGCCGGACCGGCATCCCGGCGGACAGGATTTATTCCCGGAGTAGTTCCGACACCAGGGCGTGCGTCGAGTGAATAACCCAAACGCGGTTCGATCCAGCTTGCACCGTGCGAGAGTCGGGTTCCAACAAAAACATGCTGATTGTAAACCCGACTAAGGCTATACCAGTTCGATATACCGATGAAACGGAGGTCCACGCCGGGGAGCAGCGGTCGCGAAGCAAGGATCCTCCCGCGATTAGAATCTCGAAACGAAAGTCGGTCCTGAAATAGAATTAGTGCATCCGAGACAAACTTATTGTCGATGGAAAGGTGCCATCCGCGCAAGTGAGTTTCGACACGCCCGCCCAGGACCCATTGATAGCGATTGATGTCTCGCTCCATGCCGGATTCTAAAACGATTGCCGGTGAGGTGACGTTCTGTGCCCTGGCAATTGGGCAGAGCAACAGTATCGCCACAGTTGTAACCAAGGCAACGAACCTGGAAATCGAGCAGCCGGCGTACGACCGCCAGTGCTGGGCGATACCGTTTGTCATTATCCGGGTGGCCAGGTCATCTTGCGACCACCCAGCAAATGCAAGTGTAAATGAGGGACAGATTGTTGTCCATCCTCACCGCAGTTGAAAACTGTCCGATATCCTCGTACGAGTCCTTCTTCAGCGGCGAGGGATTTCGCAACCATGAAGAGATGGCCGATGAGCGATTCGTCCGCATCGTCGAGGTCGTCGAGTCCGGGAATCGGCTTGCGAGGTACAATTAATAGGTGGGTTGGCGCCTGGGGGTTGATGTCGCGGAACGCAAAGCACTGATCATCTTCGTAAACGATCGTGGATGGAATCTCGCGATCGGCAATCTTCTGAAATAGGGTTTTCTCTGGCATCGCTGTTCGTGAGGTGATTGACTTGGGCGCTTCGTCTGGATATTGACGCAAAATACAGAAGGAAGGAGCCAATTTCTCCCGACAACGGTGTTGACGGTCGCGCCCCAGCCCCGATACGGCTGTCTCCTGCTCGTTCGGCGATACTATTATCCGCCGCAGAAGCGGCAGCCTGGATGCCGAAGCAAATTCAACGACACCAATATGGCCTCCTTGGGGGATTGCACTCCAGCGCTGCTGCCTCAGGCGTGCGCATGGCGCGGTTATCAGCAGGAAAGTGGAACGATCACCAAATCACATTGTACCAGAGGCGGTTTCCGAACTAATGACACTCGACTAATGCCCAACGTTGCCGTAACCCGAAGAATTTCATTTAACGCCGCTCATCGCTTGCACAATCCGAAAAAATCGGATGAGTGGAATCGCAAGATGTACGGTAAGTGCAACAGCCCCAATTGGCATGGACATAACTATGAGCTGTTCGTTACGATCGAGGGTGAGCCCGATCCGGTAACCGGTTTCGTGTTTGACCTGGGCGTGCTCAAGCAGATTCTACAAGAACACGTAATGGCGGTTGTTGATCACAAGAATCTGAATCTGGACGTCCCCTTTATGGAAGGAGTGTTGACGTCCACCGAGAATTTTGCGGTCGGAATCTGGAATCAGATTGAGCCCCATATTCACGGTGGTACACTGACTCTGGTACGACTTGTCGAAACGGAAAACAACATGGTGGAGTATCGCGGCGAATGATCGGCACGTCAGCCTTGTCCACATGTAATAGTGGTAAGGATTGAACTAAGTTGTGATGGGAAGGTGTGTCGGAAACGCGTCGCATACGGAAAGGCGTGACAGGAAACGTGTGGGATGGGAAAAGTGCGAGACAGGAAAAAGGTGTGATACGGAAGGTGTGGGACACGAAAAGTGTGTGATACCGAAAAGGGTTAGACTTGAAAAAGGGTTAGACTTGAAAAAGGGTGAGATATGAAAAATGGTAGCACGACTGAAGATGTCGAGTTTGGCAGGTACCAGCGTACCGATGAGTATTCTGGACCCGCGACCGACTCGTTGGCCAGCTCAGTCGAAAGCATGCTGCATGTTCTCGGCGAGGATCCGAAACGAGAGGGTCTGCTCAAAACACCTGAGCGCGTAGCCAAAGCGTATCAGTTCCTGATGCAGGGCTATAACATGGACCCGGTTGCCATCCTCACGAAGGCGCTGTTCGATGAGGACTACAGTGAAATGATTCTGGTCAAGGACATTGAAGTCTACAGTCTCTGCGAACACCACATGTTGCCGTTTTTTGGAAAAGCGCACGTGGCTTACATTCCAGACGGAAAGATCGTTGGCCTCAGCAAGATTCCGCGGGTGGTTGATGTATTTGCACGACGTCTCCAGGTCCAGGAACGGTTAACGCTTCAAATTCGAGATGCCATAGACTCAGTTCTGAAGCCGAAAGGTGTTGCTGTTGTTATCGAGGCATCTCATCTGTGCATGATGATGCGGGGAGCCGAAAAGCAGAATTCTACCACAACGACCAGTGCGATGAGCGGGCAGTTTCTGGAGTGCCCGATGACGCGACAGGAATTTATGCGCCTGGCAAATGGACACTAAAGTCAACCAACAGAGGGTGTAGTGTCAACGATTGTAATAACAGGTGCAAGTCAGGGGATGGGTCGTGCAATTGCATTGCGATTCGCGGCTGCTGACGGGGTTAAACTTGCGCTCGTGGCGCGTAATAAAACCAAACTGGCCGCAGTCGCCGAAGCATGTCGTAGTAAGGGTGCAACCGTTGAAATCTATCCATGTGACCTGACTGATTCGAATGCGGTTGAGCGCCTCGGTGCGAAGGTGCTAGAAGAGTTGGGGACACCTGATTTACTGGTCAACAACGCGGGCACGTTTCTCCCTGGGAGTTTGCTTGAGACGACCGTAGAGGACTTCAAGAAGCAGATCGACGTGAACCTGTCCAGTGCCTTCTACGTGACGCGTGCTTTTCTGCCGTCGATGATTGACCAGAAAAGAGGCTCCATCCATTTTATGGGTTCTGTGGCTTCGACGAAGGCTTATCCCGGTGGCGGGGCATATTGCGCATCCAAACACGGTTTGTTGGGCCTCGCGCGCGTTGTCCGGGAAGAGACTCGCGAACACGGCATCCGTACAGTGATCTTCATGCCTGGAGCAACGCGGACTGCTAGTTGGGACGGCACTGATCTACCGGACTCACGCTTTATTCCCCCGGACGATATTGCAGAAATTGTGTGGAGTACTTATTCGCTAAGTCCGCAAACGGTGGTTGAAGAA
>CBDTVC010000429.1:0-3782 GCA_965363925.1 uncultured bacterium
ACTCCGGCGAGATCCAGCCAACCCAATGGCGACTCAGGCAAAACCGCAGCGATTGGCGATGACCTTACACCGGATCAAATCAAGAACGGAATCGGCCCCATCCAATCGGTGACCCTTGGTACAATTGACCCAGCCCTTGCCGAGAAAGGTGAAGAGCTCTTTGTACTGAAGTGCAGCATGTGCCACAAAATTGAGTCCAGGTACATCGGCCCCCAACTCGACGATGTTCTTACAAAACGAACACCCGAATATGTCATGAACATGATTTTGAATCCTGTTGAAATGACTCAGAAGCACCCTGAAGCAAGAAAACTCCTTGCTGAATACTCATCCCCGATGGCCAACCAAAGCCTGACGGAAGAAGAAACGCGCTCCATCCTGGAGTACCTGCGAACAGTCAGCAAATAACACCCGCACACAAATCACTGAGGAAAAGGTGAACGAAATGAAATCAATAATTACCAAACCCTTATGGCTGGCAACAGCGCTTCTCGTCGTCGTCGGCGGAAGTATGTTTTCATGCCGTACGACAGGATCGCAGTCAGGTGGCATCTCAAGTGATGCCGCCTCGGCCGTGTACGTCCCGCCGGGAAGCCATGATACGTATTACGCTTTTATGTCGGGCGGCTTCAGTGGACAGGTTACCGTCCACGGTTTACCATCCGGACGATTGATCAAGACGGTGCCCGTTTTCTCGCAGTTTCCGGAAAACGGCTACGGATATTCCGAAGAAACCAAAGACATGCTGAACACCAGCTTCGGTTTTATCCCATGGGATGACTCGCACCATCCGCAATTGTCTCAGACGGACGGTGTGCCGGACGGACGTTGGCTGTTCATCAACGGCAACAACACGCCTCGGATTGCACGTATCGATCTCACGACTTTTGAAACGGATGAGATCCTTGAGATCCCTAACTCGGCCGGCAACCATGCCTCTCCGTTCATTACGCCGAATTCGGAATACGTCGTTGCTTCAACTCGCTTTAGTGTCCCAATCCCACAGAAGGACATGTCGATCAGCGAGTACAAAGGCAACTTTAAAGGTACCATCACCTTTGTGAAAGCGGATACACCGGGTGAAATGGACGTTGCGTTCCAGATCCTTGTCCCGGGTTACAACTACGACCTCTCACACGCCGGTAAAGGAGTTTCGTACGGATGGTCATTCTTTACGACTTACAACACGGAAGAAGCAAACACGCTTCTCGAAGTGAATGCGTCAAGAAATGACAAAGACTTTGTTGCGGCAGTTAACTGGAAGCGCGCTGAAGAATGCGTCGCCCAAGGCAATGCCAAAACAATGCCTGCTAACTACTCGCACAATCACATTGATGAACGCCGGATTGCTGTTTCGGAAAACAAAACATCCGTCAAAGTCCTTTATCCGACCGACTGTGACAACCTGATCTACTTCCTGCCAACGCCAAAATCACCACACGGTGTTGACGTTGACCCAAGCGGAGAGTACATCGTTGCTGGTGGAAAGCTGGCGACGGTGATTCCTGTCCACTCGTTCACGAAGATGAAAGCCGCTATCGACGCAAAATCGTACGACGGTATCGTCGACGGAATCCCGGTTCTGAAGTACGAAGAGATACTGGCAGGCGAAGTCGAAAATCCAGGTCTCGGCCCGCTCCACACCGAGTTTGACGGCAAAGGCAATGCCTATACCACGGCGTTTATTTCTTCGGAAATTGTAAAGTGGAAACTAGGTACATGGGAAGTGCTCGACCGAATTCCGACGTACTACTCCGTGGGTCACTTGATGATACCCGGTGGTGATAGCCAGAAGCCGTGGGGCAAGTACATGGTGGCCTTGAATAAGATCACCAAAGATCGCTATTTGCCGACTGGTCCTGAGCTTGCCCACGCAGGCCAGCTAATCGATATCTCGGGAGACAAGATGAAACTGCTGCTTGACTTCCCAATGATGGGTGAGCCGCACTATGCCCAGGGAATTGAGGCAAGTGTCATCAAGGACAAGCAGGTAAGGATGTTTGCAATTCAGGATAACTTGAGTCCGCATGCAATCAAGACAGAAGCTGAGGCACGTGTTGAACGCAACGGATCTGAAATCCATATCTATATGTCGACCATTCGAACGCACTTTGTGCCTGACAACATTGAGGGCGTCAGGGTTGGCGACAAGGTATACTTCCACGTAACCAACCTTGAGCAAGACTGGGATGTACCACACGGATTTGCTGTGATGGGTGCACGAACGAGTGAGCTGTTGGTTATGCCTGGCGAAACGCGAACCATAACCTGGGAACCGCAGCAGCCGGGCGTTTATCCGTTCTATTGCACAGATTTCTGCTCCGCGCTACATCAGGAAATGCAGGGATACGTCCGAGTCAGCGCACGTGGCTCAAACACACCGCTCACCTATAGCACAGGCGGCTAGTAACGATCTGCGGGGGGCTGGCGACGTGCTTGTCGCCAGCCCCTTCGTACTAAAGAAGGTAAACTCGATGTCTCCCCTATCCAGAACTCTTACGGCGATTGCCTCACTAGCAATGCTCATAGCATTCGTGACGCCAATCTGGACCATAACCCTCGACGCGCCACAATACCCCGAGGGTCTCGGTATGCATATCCGCATTAACAATATTACCGGCGTCAGCGAACACGATCTCAAGAATATTAACGGGCTAAACCACTACATCGGAATGCAGGTCATTGAACCCGATTCCATCAAAGAACTAGTTATTATGCCGTGGCTAGTCGGATTTTTGGCACTGTTCGGCTTGATTACCGCCGCGTCCGGAAAGCGATGGATGCTGTATGCCTGGACATCCGTATTTTTGATTGTGGCCATAGTTGGCCTTGTCGACTTCTATCTTTGGGAATACGACTACGGCCACAACCTTGACCTGGAGACCGCATCAATCCAGATCCCCGGAATGACGTATCAGCCGCCACTAATTGGATCGAAGAAACTCCTAAATTTCACGGCGAACTCTTGGCCAGCAATTGGAGGAATCGCCATTATGGGTGCAAACGCAGTCGGCATGGTTCTGTCTTTCCTCGAGTTTAAAACATCTCGAATAAGCGCTGATCAGGCTTGATCAATAAAGCCTTGGACGCCCTAAACTGCTCACCAATAATTCGTCAGATGTTGCATTCGGCAGCCCATATCAATCAACGCGGCTCGCGCTCAACCGCTAGTAAACAGTCTCGTCCATTGCTGTCTGCAGTTCCTGTAGCAATGATGATTTTGGTTTCTTCGACGTTGTTTAGCGGATGCACACGAGAATTGAGCCCGATCAACTACGGTGAAGATTCCGGGCGATATTGCCGGATGACGATTGTTGAACCTCGGTTTGCAACGTCCATTCTTACCGAGAAGGGCCGCACCCTGAAATTTGACGCGGTTGAATGTCTGGCAAACTTCGTTTTGTCAGAAGACAAAGCGGGGAACGACAACACTGGCAACAAACTCTTTGTGTCGATTGACGAAATTGGGACGATGACGGCGATCGAAAACGCCTTCTTCATCATAAGCGACTCGATCCGAACGCCGATGGGCGGCGGTGTTGTAGCTTATGATTCTGAACAACCCGGAGCAAAGAAGTGGCCAGAGATATTGACGCACTTCAGAGAGATGGGCCCAACACCTCATTGATGGTGCCTCCAACCACAGTTTGTCCTTTCTGTGGACCGTCTCAAACCCGTTTCCGGTTCTTAACGATCGCACGAACAGAATTAATGAAGTATACCCATGTACTTACTTTGCCGGCTCGACTTCTGTTGGCAGCTGTGCTGCTCCAGGGGATCGC
>CBDTVC010000430.1:0-3768 GCA_965363925.1 uncultured bacterium
AAAGAGGACCCCAATCCGTATCAGGTTGAGCACGACGAGTTGTTTGCGGCGGTAGATGCGGGTGAGTACAAATTTGCTGATGCGCAGCGTGGCGCCTTCGCCACGATGTCAGCAATTCTTGGTCGAATGGCGTCGTACTCGGGCCAGGTTGTCGAATGGGATCAGGCGATAAACTCAAACGTGAGCTTGATGCCAGACCGATTTGCATGGGATGCCAAGCCGCAAGTTCTGCCACGGGCAGACGGAAGCTACCCGGTACCCACTCCGGGCGTGACGCAAGTTGTCTGATCGTAGGCACGATCGAAACGTTCTTGTGCGACGTCCCGTCATCTACTGATGTTCAAACGACTCAAACGACTCCGCCACGGGGTATCGGATGGCCGGGCGAAACCCTCTGCGTCGGCTCTCGTCGTGGCGCTTGCACTGGCTTCAATACTTTGTTTCGGCGGATGCACATCCAGCCGCTCGGCGACCTCCCTCGAGCGTTACGGATTTAACCATCCGCAGATGGGCACGACGTTCAACATCGTCGTGTATGCACCGGACAGCGCGATAGCAGAGCAGGCGTCGAGTGCCGCTTTTGCCCGCATTGATACGCTAAACCAACATCTGTCGGATTATCTAGTCGATAGCGAGTTGAACCAATTATCCAACACCGCTGGGACGCGCACGCCCGTATCGCTGAGTGACGATCTCTGGTCCGTGCTCAGCGAAGCTCAAAAAATCGCAATACAATCAAACGGCGCTTTTGACGTCACGGTCGGACCGTTAACCCGATTGTGGCGTTGGGGAATTCGCCGGAACGAGCTCCCGGCACAGGACGACCTCGAGACCGCACGACAGGCGGTAGGTTTCGGCAACTTGTTACTGGACCACGCGGCGAAAAAAGCATTACTGGCAACACCGGGGATGAGACTCGACCTCGGCGGGATCGCCAAGGGTTACGCCGCAGACGAAGCGCTTGCGGTGATACAGTCGTTTGATTTGCCGCGAACGCTTGTGGACGCCGGTGGGGACATCCGTGTTGGAGAATCGCCGCCCGGGAAAAAAGGCTGGCGCGTAGGAACGTACAGTGTCTCGCCCAGAGGCGAGTTAGTCCAGGAGGAGCGCTACCTTTCGAATGCAGCTGTGGCAACTTCCGGCGCCACGTACCGATACGTTGAAGCTGGCGGAATTCGATACTCACACATCGTCGACCCTCGAAATGGGATGGGGGTTACGGCAGAACGCATCGTCACGGTCGTAGCGACTTCCGGAATGAAGGCCGATGCGCTTGCATCAGCGCTAAGCGTTATGGGACCAACGGATGGATTTGCATTAGCGGCAAGCATACCTGGAGTTGACGCACGGTTTATCGAGACAATTGACGGGCGACGAGTGGTTATCGATTCAGCAGGCTTGGATTCAACGTTTAAGCATGTTGAGTTAACCGGGAAGGCCTCGCACAACTAGACCATGAGATCTTTTGCTTTGTGTTGTTGCCCCGGCAGTCGGCGCGCCCATTGCCGTCGCCGCGCGCAATGGCGTTCACGATGGTCAGCATATAGCCCGGTAACGGAGCGATAATTCAGATGAAGCCGAACTACAGTCCACTGCTAAAGAGCTACGTTCGCGACCTCGTCGAGACGGTCCAACCCGCATCCCAGAGTCGAAGGTCGTTACTTGGCGCTATAGCTCAACACGTGGCCGCTGAGTATCGTTCACGCGAGCACGTCGATCTAGTCTTCATCTGCACCCACAATTCGCGGCGTAGCCACATTGCGCAGATTTGGGCGACAGTTGCAGCTGCACACTTTGAGCTCTCGGGTATTGACTGTCATTCTGGGGGAACCGAAGCAACCGCCTTTAACCCTAATGCAATCGCCGCCCTTTGCCGAGCTGGTTTTTCGATACTCGGAGCCGAAGGTGACAACCCGGAGTATTTGGTCACGTTTGCCGCGAATCGTCCGGGAATTGTATGTTTCTCCAAGGTGTTTGACGACGCTCAAAATCCACGAGCAGATTTCGCCGCGATTATGACCTGCGAGGATGCCGATCAAAACTGCCCGTTGATTCCGAATGCCTCTCGGTTTGCACTCACTTACGTTGATCCTAAACACTCGGACAACACAGCTGACGTGCAGCGACGATACGACGATTGTGTTGACCAGATTGGCGCAGAGATGTTCTGGCTAATGGGACGTGTTCAGCAATTACGCGGTGGTAAAGACTGATGATCAATACACTTGAAGAGGCCTGCGAGTTTGTGCTGAAGCATAAGGTCTGCACGATTTTTGGAAGCAAGAAATCTCCACATCCATCTCTGTGGGATAACACAGCCCTCTCGGCAGAGAAGCCCAGTGCTGGCGGCTGGAGCCCACGGGTAAAAGCTGTATGGAGATGGAAAACAGAGCTGCCTCAAACCTTCCCGGATGATATTTTTTACGGAAAAGTTAAGGGCGGCGACGCGGTCTTGATGGAGATGGAGTACCTCCGAACCATCCACTACCCGAAGTGCTTTACTCCCGTCGCTGAACTCGACCCGCTTTCCCAACAGATCTTTGAATACATCAGGCTCGAGCCCTGGTTTACGGGCGACCTGCGGAACCAAGTTTTGGAAGACATTGATACAACGAAGAGTCGGTTTGATACCGCTCTTAAGAAGCTTCAGGTTAGTCTCAACATCGTTCGCTCGAACGATCCTGTGTTGGAAAACGATCTATGGTTGCCATTCAGGGACGTGCATGGGGACATTGTCGATGAACATGGCGGTCCGTGACCGGCAAGCACAGGCTGGTCCCACACGCATTTTATTTCTTCACTCTCCTAATCAGCTTGTACGCCCAGTCGTAGTGGCTTGATGTGCTTGAAACAAGGTATGCCCCGAGCGACGTAGTTCCCGTCCACTTGTAACGCTTCTTTTCAAAGAGTTCTTCATTTGAGTGCCGTTCGATAACCTTCCGAACCAAGGCAAAAGATTGCTTCAGTAGCTTCTTCGTTCTTGCCAAATCCTGGTCTTTGTATTTTGCCCATATCTCACGATTCAGCTCGGGCGTCGTCGCCCAGGTATGTCCCTTCGCGGGCACGTCCGGCTTCTCGCCCGCCATTCCAATCTCGTACCACTCGAGTAACATCAGGTGCCAGTGATGTAAGTGAGCGAGCACATCTCCGATAGTTCGGTTCAAAGTGCCCTTCGGAAAATCTGCAAACTGATCGGATTTCGGATACGAGTCAACAAGCTTCATGAGCTTCTCGTAGTTCTGTTCGCCAAGCTCTAACAGCTCGGCTTTTGACTTTGGTCTAGGCATGGTTCTAATCTGCTAATTCATAGCTCATAAAAATAGAACACGGGTTCGCGCCGCGGCATCGCGGTTGCCCTTGAATAATCAATCTGAGATTGCAGTCTGTTTCGCCACCTTAAATCGCTACACTGGTTGTATGATTCCCGGGCCTCGTCAAAACTTGTCGCCGAGCTTCCGGCGTTACTTGTTCGGAAGATAAGTACGTTAGGGTAACACGAATTACGTTGTGTTTATGTAGTGGATACCCCAATTTGCACTAGTTGGCGCTATGTCGCCTGACGGCCGAGTTGCCCGATTCTCGGAAAGGGACGGCTGAGCTTGGCAAGACCACAATGATCAGGATCGCAAATCGACGAATCCGGTGGGAGCTCGCTCCGAATGAAGACATGTTGAAATACTGCGCCAGCCTACTCGCAATAATCTCACTCGTAACAGGCACACCACATGAGGCACGTGCCCAATGCGAGCCAGGCATCGCCACGGCGCG
>CBDTVC010000431.1:0-3765 GCA_965363925.1 uncultured bacterium
AGGAGGACGGCGCGGTGCTTCGCTTGCTGAGGATGGGAAGATGGGAAGATTGGAGGATAAGAGGATACGACGATAGGGGCTACGTTTGCGGGCGATTCGCAGGTTGTGCGGGACTCGGAGATTGCAGGTCTCAATCCTTCGCTTGGGCGGCGGCAAAATCATTTAGAATTAAAAGAAGCTAGACAAATGAATCCAGGTTTTCTTGAGCATCTTGGCGGCGTAATTGAGGACATCCGCGAGGCGGGATTGTATAAATCGGAGCGCATTATTACGACACCACAGGATGCCCATATCCGTGTTGAGGGTGGCGATGAAGTGTTGAACATGTGCGCCAACAACTACCTTGGTTTGTCAGAGCATCCGGAAGTCCTGAAGGCGGCACATAAGGGAATTGACGAATGGGGTTATGGACTCTCATCCGTCCGCTTCATCTGCGGTACTCAAACGATTCATCGCGATCTGGAAAAGAAGATCAGCGAATTCCTCGGTACGGAGGAAACGATCCTCTACACCTCTTGCTTCGATGCCAATGGTGGCTTGTTCGAGACAATTCTTGGACCCGAAGACGCAATTGTATCGGACGAATTGAACCACGCGTCGATCATTGATGGTATCCGACTGTGCAAAGCGCAGCGGTTCCGTTACAAGAACAACAACATGGACGACCTGGAGGCAAAGCTTAAAGAATCTGCCTCAGCCCGGACTCGACTGATCGCAACGGATGGCGTGTTCTCGATGGACGGATTCATTGCCAACCTGCCCGGCATCTGCGACCTAGCCGACAAATACGACGCGCTTGTGATGGTTGACGATTGTCATTCTGTCGGATTTATGGGTGCTGGCGGACGTGGTACACACGAACACCATAACGTTATGGGTCGGGTCGATATCATTACCGGAACACTCGGCAAAGCACTTGGCGGCGCCAGCGGTGGGTATACGAGCGGTCGGAAAGAAGTCATCGAGCTGCTGCGTCAGCGATCACGACCATACCTGTTCTCAAACTCGGTCGCCCCACCAATCGTGACGGCGTCCATCCGAGCGTTTGAGTTGCTAACCGAATCAACGGAACTGCGCGATCGGCTTGAAGACAACACACGATTTTTCCGGAAAGAAATTTCGGCAATCGGGTTGGAAGTACTGCCGGGTGAACATCCGATCGTACCGGTCATGCTGGGTGACGCGGTTCTTGCCGCCAAGTTTGCAGATCTCATGCTGGAAAAGGGTGTATATGTTGTTGGGTTCTCGTTCCCGGTTGTCCCGAAGGGCAAAGCGCGAATCCGCACTCAAATTTCTGCCGCCCATACTAAAGATGACCTCCGATTCGCAATCGAGAAGTTCAAAGAGGTGAAGCAGGAATTGGGGATATAGAATAACCGACATGTCTGTGGGCCGCTGGCTCGCGTTTGGGGGAACTTCCCCGTAGCCACCTTCGCAACAACACGATTAGCCAGCGTCTTCTCCCACGTTCATAAGCGCGTGCAATCCGCGTCGAGAGTAATTGCGCTGATCCAAAGGCTTCCGAATCCCTTTCGATCCTCAACACCTCGCTTGTTGCTCGAACGCTCTCGGTCACGAGGTGTCAGAACGACACAAGCGTTATCCGTATCTTGCCCGGAAACCGACAATATTAACGAGTTAGACCGCGAAGCCGCGTCCAGATTTGATACGTACTACCATCAGTTGCTTCGCTTTTGTGTTGGCGCTTTTTGCCTCGGGATGTTCACTCTTTGATCATGAAGTTGACCAGGAACGCCTACCGTCAACATTCGGCCGCTTCTCACCGACTCTGAGTTGCGACCAGCCGAATAACCCGGGCATCTGCACAATCGAGTTCACAGGTGAGCTAACGGCTATCGATACCGACACCATTGAGTCGGGGAACGATCAGTTCGTTTTCCCTCACTACACTTTTGCGGATGGCGAGCAAGAAGTCGCATTCCCGTTCATGCCCGCCTCGGTCCCCCGTCTTTCACTCGGCACCCAATACAGCGTGGTAGCCGCTGAACAACAATACTTTTCGCTGTCGGGGATTGGAAGACTCGAAGTCAGCGACTCGCAAGGACTGAAGCTGTTTGTCCGAAATGTCGCAGAGTTAGCCGGGCGGAGCATGCCGCTGGCTCCTGAAGGCTGGACGGTATCCGTATCGAGCGGATCTTCGAACACAATCAATCGGGGTTGCGGAGTTGTTGGCAGCCCGATCAGAGTTACGTTCGGGTTTCAGAACGAAAACGTCCAACTCTACCAGGGCAACAGCGCTACGATCGGTGACTATACGATTACACTTCTGACTGCAGAAGAATTGGACTACTCGTCTATGACGTGCCTGGACTACGCCCTCCCCGAGTTAGGGTTTGTCATCGCTCGGACGTCGTAGTCTCCCGTCCAGGGTGATCATGCCAGGCGCCCAAAAGACGGCGCCAAAAACCTGCCCGGAATCCAGTCCGGAAACACTGCACGCATTCCCTGCACGTGTTGTCGCACCGCCCCTACACAACCACCCTCCCCCGCCGTACAGCAATCCTGCCTCAATATTACCATTTTCAAAATGGAACTGTGAATAATCTTTTACGGGGTGGAGGCTCGGAGATGAAAACAATCACTGAACGTGAACATCGCGACGCTCTGATGCGAAAAGCTGTACCTCTCGTTGTTCAGTTTCCGCAAGTTAGATGCCTGCGCACTGCGTTTCTGGACGTCAAGAGATTTGTGACCTTCGCATTTGTGATGGTCCTTTTTGCCGTTGTTGCGAATTGCGGTTGGGCGCAGTCTCGAACGAGTGACGCTGACCGCAGGTACAACGAAGATGGAGTATCCTTTCGGATTGGTGGCGACATTAACGTCGGCGCAGAAGAAACCGAACGCCTTGTTGCTGTTTTGCAAGGTGACGCCACGATAGCGGGACAAGTGGACGTGGTTTTTGTGCTTGCTGGTCAAGCAACATTGACCGGCGCGAAGGTCGGGCGTCTCATTGTCGTGGAAGGGACGGCCAATCTCCAAAATGGCACCGTGATCGATCGGGACGTCGAGCTGATCAACGCTGAGCTGGTCAGGACCGGTAACGTTGTCATTAACGGAGAAGTGTTAAGCGGTTCAGCACAGCGGATCGGGCGCGGAATGTTATTGTTCGGCCTGCTGTTCGGAATTGGTGCTGGCATTGCCATAATTGTTAGCGGACTTGTCGCGGCGGCTGTGTTACCGCGTAGCGTCCGTACAATGGGTTCACTCATTACGGATGAATTGGGCAAGACTGTTTTGGCTGCTGTCTTTGTGTTTGTCGGGTTGCCAGTTGTTGCGTTCGCCGCAGGCTTGACAATTGTGGGACTCCCGATTGCGATCGGAATCGTTCTGTTCTTGTTGCCATTGCTCGGTTTTGCAGGGTACCTGATCAGCGGCATTCGATTGGGTGACTATCTGCTTGGGTTTTTGCGCGGAAAAGATGAGGCGTGGCATCCGTACCGAGCTGCCTTTGTCGGACTTGTGTCATTGCTTTTCCTTGGATGGCTACCGGCAGTTGGAGCTGTTATTTCTCCTATCGCCGGAGTGCTGGGTGGTGGGGCACTTGCGTTGAAGGGCTGGCGGGTTGCCAGAATTCCTCCACGCGAGCGTCATGCGTTCACTGCGCCCGAGAGGGCAACGGCTTTTGGAATACCGTAGCTGTTCGAGCCAACTATTCTCGGTCCATTGCAGTTCAGACCATACGAAGACATAGTAACTGCTGTTCAAAATGAGTACAAAGAGTTGACTGTCGCACCGGATTGAGGT
>CBDTVC010000432.1:0-3762 GCA_965363925.1 uncultured bacterium
ATCGAGCCCGCAGTACATGAGTTCTGACAACGATCCACTGTTCCGATTTCACCAGTGGAAAGCCAACCTCAGAATTCTCGACGTCGTCGAAGTGAAGACGGTCCCATACGTGCCGCTATCGCATCCGTTTGTGGAGAGAGTGATTCGCACGATACGGCGAGAGTATCTTGATCACACGCCGTTCTGGAATGCTCATGATCTTGACCGGAAGCTGCTTGAATTCAAGAACTACTACAATCGCGAGCGCGCCCACCAAGGACTCGACGGCGACATTCACAAGTCGAAAGATCAATCAGCTGATTCGACAGGCGCACTAAGTATTCTCACTGATACCTCACCTGAGAGATTTATAGTCAAATTAAGATTGGAATAAGAGGCAGTGTAATTTTTCTAAAAAAAATACGCCGCCACTTTTTCTTTATCGTACATATGGTTTCAGTTTGATGGTCTCAGCGTGGCCCAGACTATACCTTGATACCCTCGGATAAGGAGATAGACCATGCGGTCTCAAATGAAGAATGCCCCGCAAAGTACTGGTGACAAGAACAGCACACAAGGCTTAAATGGAATTTCACTCGGTGTACACGAGGTATTCAGAGTTTCCGAGCAAGACGACTATTTGAGGGAGCGATTCGCCAGATGGAACGTGAACGGGCCGCCGGGGTATCAGCCCCATCTGCATGACCTCCCGCCCTTGCATCAGGAGGACGGACTGCACCTTGGAGTCGACGCAATGGTCACAAGAAAAGCGGTGGAAGCATTCCGCGCATGCGCGGAAGGAGTGATGGATCATTACTTCCCGCCGATTGGGAATGAGTCAGTGGTGCAAGACATTCTTGCATTCACGAGTGAACCGTACCACTCCCACCCGACGGGAACGGCAGTCGTCATCCGCAGGACAAATAGGGCGGTGTTTTTTTATATTGATCCGAGCGTCCACGTGGAGGCAGCCGGGACCTCCGTCACGAACATTCGCGCAACCGAGTACCAGCCCAATCCGCTTCTTGTGGCAACCTCAACGATTGACGATGCGATGGTTGTGACGAAGATCTACGGTTTGTTCGCAGATCTTCTGCCGGGGCCGGCTGGCAAGGTCGCGAAGTTTGGCATCGGGTTAATGAGCATAATCCTTGGCGAGGCTGGAAGCAGCGGGCCGAGCTGGAGCGAAATAACGGCCATGATGCGCCAGGTCGTTCGAGAGGAACTGATCACAAACGATCTGGAATACATCCAGGCGGACTATGAATCGGTTAAGAAGTGGAGCGATATCCAGTACCTGCCGAACAAAAAAGGAAAGTCGAAGCAAGAACTGTGGGACATGCTCCGACCCCAAATCGACATTGTTTCTCATGACATCAATCTACTTCTCCAGACCAACCATCGCATCCCGGGATTTGGCGTTCTACTTCTCGGCGTCGATTTGTATCTCAGTCTTCTCCAGGAGCAGGTGTCGCTTGGGTACGCCGCCGATATCTCGCAGGCGGGGGATCAGTGGGCAACCGCCATGCTCAAAGTATGGGAGGAAGTTCAGAAAGACCGGCACGACCAGTTAACGATGACGAAGTATTCTTACGGCGTTCCTGAGCCAACGCATACTGTGATTACCTGCTATTACTGGGAATGGACCGATAAGAAGACGAACGAGAGCAAAGGGAGTAGAAGCGGACCGTGGCAGGCCGGCGGTAAGGACGACCACAGCAAATCGGACTGCCGCGACGACATGCAAGCGCATTATCAAAAAACAGTACTACCGTTGATGACCAGCACTTTTGGCGATCCTGAATCAACAGCGAAGGCATGGCGAGCAGTTTTTTCTCCGGGTTGAATACGGACCTTGGTGCATGGCTCTGGCTGCAGAATAGCATCAGAGACCAACTACAATATTCCGAGTCACTCGATCTGTTGTCAGATTTGATTTGGAATAGCATGTGGCGGTTTTGTGGGGATAGGCTCTGCACCGTTCTGCACGGTTCTGTATTGGTGTCCGTGAGCGCCTGTGCATTCTGAGATCTGGCCATTTACCGACGGTCAATTTCTCTGGCAGGAGCTGAGCAATGCATCCGCAGAACTGTTGGCTAGCGATCTGGCGCTGCTTGAAGAAACCCGATTCTTCAGCGTGCTTGGAAAGAAAGCCCGATCACTCTGGAATCGTGAAGGCGATGAGTTAGCTGGGACGCTGGCTTTCCGAACGGAAGAACTGAACAGACTCCCCAGAGAAGAACTGCTTCTGCGGTTGCTCGGCAAGTTGTAAGAAATGGCCGGGTTGTCGCCGCATCATTACGTTGCCCGCCGTGATCTGGTGGATTTTTTCCAGCAGATTTCTACGCAAGCTATCAGCTATCAGCTATCAGCAGGATGCTGATAAAGACTTTAGCGGTGCAACGCTGGAGCAGGACATTCGCGGGTACTGACAAGCTAATTATTTATGCGCTGCGAGAGTGGGATTAAGCGCTTCTTTCTCAGCCGCGAAGAAATACAATGTGAGGCACACACCGACGATCTCACCTTTGTGACGTGCAATTTTGGTCAGCCGTCCCAACCGCATCACTTAACTTTGCAATACCCTCTGCGTATGCCAGTTTCGGTAAGCTCGTATTGATCAGTTCCTATCGCATCCATATCATAACTACTCTTGTTAGATGTTTTTATACGTTGTCGCTTGGGCGATTACCGTTACGGTCGTGCACGCGTGTGCGGCGACTAGGAGGACCGAAATGAACAACAATGGGTTGACTATGGCTTCTCAGATGGACGGGGGCGCGAAACGTTGGCGGATCGGCAGCGTGGCGGGTGCCGCGTTATTGGCAATCACCTTCGGAGGTGTCGTGGCATCCTCATACGCGGAGCTGCCACCGGCGTTCGTGCCATCGCCAAACAACCCTGTTCTGACTCCGGAGCCCGGCGCATGGGACGGGGCGAGCGTGCTGATACCCGCCGCGGTGCAGTCCGGGAACGAACTTTACGTCTTCTACATGGGCTTCGAATCTAGCCCGGCAGTCACTGATATTGGCGTCGCAGTTCTCGGCCAGGACGGGATTCTGACGCGCGCCGGCTGCAACCCGGTGATTAGTTCGGCAGGTTTCCCGGTAGTCACACAGGTGGATGACACTTTGGTGATGTTCCACGGCGTGAACGAAGTTAGTCGGGCGACGGCCACGACGCCCTGCGGACCATGGACGCAGGACGCGACGCCGATTCTGGAGAGCGGCAGTCCGGGGGAGTGGGATGCAACTCGTTTTTCGGCCAGCTCCGTGGTCGTGAACGATTCCGGCTGGTACTTGTTCTACATGGGTGTTGAAGAGATCACGAGCGGCACCGGCTATATGATCGGGCTGGCGACCTCGCCGGACGGTCTGACGTGGACGAAGTACGACGATCCAGCCACCACGTCGCCGCCGTTTGCGGAGAGCGATCCTGTGTTTGTCCCGGGGTCACCCGGCTCTTGGGATAGCGGCGTCGTGTTCTTGCCCGACGTGCATCGCGTCGACGGCGGGTGGCAGATGGTCTACACGGGTGGTCAATCGTTCTTTGCCAGCGCAGGCGCCTTCGGCTATGCAAACAGCCCGGACGGAATCAACTGGACGAGGGATACGCAAAATCCGATCTTTACAGATCAGGACGACCCTGTTGGCCCTATCATCGAGCGCCCGAGCCTCGCGCAGGTCGGCTCGGCTCAGGTCATGTTTTACGACTACGGCTTCTTCGGTCAAGGGATCGGTCTCGCCGTCTCCGACAGCGATGGGGATGGAGTCGACGACATGT
>CBDTVC010000433.1:0-3756 GCA_965363925.1 uncultured bacterium
ATGGGAGCTCCATCCACAACGGCGACCGCGTCCACTGATTGAGACCGCCCTTCGGCGCAGCCAGAGAGGAATACAACCAGAAGGAATGAAATAATCGCACGCATCATATGAATCAACAATTCGAGCCAGACTATCGAACAACAGTCAAGATCCGCGAGTCAACGCCGGACGGCGTGTACAGCCTACAAAGGTACGATCCGACAGCTAGGTTGCTTCGATCAAACGAAACACTATGAACACCCGACAGCCGCCGTTCACCAACCAGGACTTCGAGGCGTCGACCCAAAAGATCCAGTAGTTCAAGGCGAACATCGCCCGCAGTTTCCGTTTCGAATACAAGCGTAAACTGACCATCTGACGGGTTCGGATAGACAGATACCAACTTGGTGTTTCCCGGTATGTCGCTTTCCAGTTCACTCGCGATCGTAGACGTGCTATCTGGAAAAAGCACGGACGGCGGAACGATCTCTTTCGCTGCAGACGAGCTCGACCACCGCAGATGTACCTGCGCGTCTCCGGTATTTTCGAAATATTCAACGCGGATCGGGTACTTCTCACCCGCCGTAAGTGTAATCGGGGCGCTGGTTCGTTCGAGCAACGAATTGTTATCCCATCGATCGATGAGCAATTCGTCATTAACCCAAAGTCGAATTCCATCAGAACTGCGCGTATGGAATTCGTGCGGCTCAGTGTATTGAGCTTCGATCCAACCTACCCACCGTGCACTGAACGTGTCGCCACCAATCAGCGTAAACGGACCGCCTGTCCCCCAATCAAAGTTGATCTTTGCATCGACCCGCTGGAGCGAACGGCCGCTGAAATCGTCGTTCTGAAAGTAGGTACCCCAGAGACCACCACTACCATCCGTTTTCGGAACAGAGATGCCGTCCCCGATAAACTCCATCCAGTTGATGTTCATCAGGTCTCCAGTACCCCCGGTTAATCTGAATACCAGGTAGAGATCATCCGTCTCACCCAGATCCTCGACCGGTGTACTGACTTCCCGATACACCTGCCAGTCTCCAGTCGGTTCGACATGGGTAATGCCTACCATCGGTCCTATTGGAGAACCTACCCGCATCTCAATGTTCCCTCCCGGGCCCGCCGAGCCTACGCGAAACGTGACGAAGGAAATGCCATGCAAGTTGACATCTTTGAATCCGATATAATCACCATCGCTGATAAACCCGACGTTTTGACCGCCGCCCAGAACGTCTCCAGTTGATTCCGTCTGCGTACCACTCTGGAAATCATAGTGCTCGACTTCAACCCGCTTGGGGCGGATGATCCTCAACGCCCGTGCCGTTAAGCCGTCGTCGTTTCCGGAGCCCGAGTCAGTGTAGGACACCTCGACTACATGGAAAACATTATCTGCCCCATCACCATGCCCTGACTCGGTCGCAAACACACCGCTACAATCAAAATATTGTTGCAGGGGATGGCTGTGATCGTTGTGCCCGGTAAAGGGTTGAAAAACAACGCCACCGCAATCAATCGTGCCAGCAGCAGTAGAGCCATCTTCGGGATCCGTCGCAGACACATCGAACTCTACGTCGTCACCCCAATCGTAGAACCCTCCATTTAATGGCTTCGAAATCGAAACCGAAGGCTGGCTGTTGCCGGCAGTGATCTCGATACTAGCTGTACTCTTGTTTCCTTCAAGATCTTCAACGGCCAATGTCGCCAGGAACGTTCCAGCGATCAAGTAAACGTGTGTCGGGTTTTCGTCATTCGAATCTGTAACAGTGTCGCCATCAAAGTCCCACGAAAATGTAAGCGCATCACCAGGATCTGGATCAAACGTGCCTGATGATGAAAACTGGACGGTCAGCGGAAGCGGACCAGAAGTAACGTCAGCGGATGCAAAGACAACCGGGGACCGAGAGGCACGAACATATTCGATCCGCACAATCTGTGCGTCTTCGTTGTTGCCGCCAAACCCAGAGCCCCACTCGATAACATACAGCGCACCATCTGGACCGTATTTCATCGACATCGGACTATTCAAGCTGATATCACCAAAGACACGCTGCAAGGCAAGCAGGTCACCGTTTTCATCCAGCCGTGCTTCCAGTACAAAGTTGCGCGACCACTCATACAAAAGTGGTGTCCCGGAAAAATAGGCGGGAAAACGAATCTCCGAATCAGATGTCTCATCGTAGGCATAAATCGGCCCCGCCATCGCGGTGCGACCGCCAGCCGCAGGAATCGCGGGAAACTCAGGCGAATCTTGGTAAGGATAGTAGATCCAGGCCTCCTCCGCGGGAGGCAAGAGAGTTGGACCAGTGTTGTTGGGCGAGTCGTTGGTGGGTCCGTTTTCACAATCAAACTGCGAACCGCTTGCGTTGGTGGCAAAGTCAAAATCCACGTAAGCTCTATTCGGACCGACGCAGTATGGCCAGCCATAGTTGCCAGCTGATCGAGCTTGATTCCACTCATCCAGGCCAGCGGGTCCGCGGTTGGCATCAGCGTTTTGCGCGTCAGGGCCAACATCACCCCAATACAACCAGTTGGTAAATGGATCTATCGCAAAACGAAATGGGTTTCTCACACCCATAACATAGATCTCAGGCCGACCTGTCGAGCCATCCGATAGAAAGAGATTGCCATCCGGAATCGTGTACGTTCCATCAGCCTGCGGAGTGATGCGAAGAATTTTACCAGTCAGTGCGTCGGCGTTGCCAGACGTACCCTGTGCATCCCAAGGCTCCCTGCCCGGACGTTCATCAATCGGCGCAAACCCAGTATCAAACGGATTGGTATTATCCCCCGTTGCAATGTAGAGGTCGCCGTTGTTGTCAAATTCCAATTCTCCACCGGAATGGCAGCACTGTAATCGCTGAACGGGAATTTCCAGCAGTAATTCCTCGGATGACATATCAAGCGTGCTGCCGTTCAGCGTAAATCGAGATACATGTTGCTTCGGAGTGGCGCCAGTCGGCGAATAGAAAAGATATAACCAACTATTTGTCTCGAATTCAGGATCGAGTGCAATTCCAAGTAGTCCATCTTCATTCGCAGTGACGACACTTAACGTCGCTGCAGTCGATGTCGTACCAGCTGTCGGGTCATAGATTCTCAACCGGCCTCCACGCTCCACGTAGAATACACGTCCATCCGGCGCAATTTCCAGCGCCATCGGATTAACTGGATTTGCATCGAGCACCTTCTTGTCGAAGTTCGCACCGACGGTCGCTCCACATTCTCCCGGGACGACGCCTGCGGCATAGAGCAATCCTTGCACCAGGTGCTCACGATAAAGTGGTTCCGCGAATGTCTCCGACGTGTGGCCCATTGCTGTATAGAACGAGCGACCACCTTCGTACTCCTGACACCATGCTATTGGATGATCAATCCCCATGTTTCCGCCGGAGTATGTTGATTCTTCGACAGTAGCTAAAACGTGGACCGATCCGCGCGGATTTGCACGGAAATTGTACCATTCGTCAACCCGTTCCCATCGAGCGGGGAGCCCGGAGGTCGACGGGTGTACTCGATCAATGACGTTCACCGTTGCTGTTGGCGTTCCCGGTGGATGGCTATCGAAGAGGGCACCTGCAAGACCTTCATACCAGGCCCAGTCATACTCGGTATCAGTTGCTGAGTGTATGCCAACCCAGCCACCACCACCAGCCACAAACGCTTCAAGCGCAGATTGTTCATCTTCGTCCAGCACGTCTCCCGTGGTATTCAAGAAGACAACCACTCGGTACTGACTCAAATCGTTTGCCGTAAAGAACGCGTCATCTTCGGTCG
>CBDTVC010000434.1:0-3750 GCA_965363925.1 uncultured bacterium
ACCCGTAAGCACGGGTAGCAATGCAGGCGTAATGTTGGCCGTTGTGCAATTCGATTCGGCTATCCACTGCGAGAGGTAGCCGGGGAAGAGGAACCGCTCGGGATCAGGAATGCACACGGTCGAACCGTATGCGAGCGCAATCAGCGTATCGCGAAAGCAGGCATCTGAACCGAGGCTCGAAAGGAATGCCTGTTGATCGTGCGGTGTGAACTCAAACTCGCGCTTTCGCCACTGGAGTGGTGCAGTTAAAGTATTGTGGGGCCCGACAACCATCTTTGGGTGTCCGGTTGTTCCCGATGTTGACGAGACGTATGCCACACGATTAGCAAGAACTGACGGTGCGCTACCACGCGTGTCGCTTTGCAAAAGCTCTTCGACCGACAGTAATGTAGCCAGCTTGGGCTCGTCTGAGGCTTGATCGCTTGCATGGGTCGGCAGTACAAACCGCGCCTTGGCTTGTGCGGCTAGAGCTGATTGTCGGGCTACCGGATCGTGATCATCAATGACGAGTATTGTGGCATCAGTTCTCAGGATGCCGATCATCCCGATGATCATTTCAGCGCTTCGCCGGGCACAAAGCGCAACCACGTCTCCACTTTCAACGCCGCTGGATATCAACGCGGCACTAACCTTGGCGCTGTTTTCCCACAGCGCAGCAAACGTAAACGCTTGGTCAGTAGTCTCGATTGCCACCTCATCGGGCTGATCACGAACGTGTTGCAGAATAAATTCTTCGATTCGTTCAACTGCAGGGTTCGCGTTGTCGGGCAACTTGGCGGCATCAGCGTTCTGGATCGAAGGAGGTTGTGGAGCCTTTTCGTTTCCGTGGAAGCCGCGAAGATCTAGCGTCGCAATCTGCGCATCGAGGTTATCAGGAATTGACTCGACGAGTCCAGCAAACTGTTGAACGAGGGCTGACATGTGGCCAGGCGCATAAAGGTCTGCATCGTAAACAAGATCACATTGCAAGCCTTCGTTGTCTGGATGGCTGCGAACGTACAGTGTGGCGTCTACGTTTGCGCCGTTGTATCCGATTGGATACGTCGTTCGTTTGATGCCGACAAACTCAGTTGTTTCCGTCTGTCCATCCGCAATCATATTGAACAGCAAGTTGATCACTGGCACCGAAGCGCCGGTATGTTCGCTGCGAATACTTTCAACTATTTTTTCGAACGGGACTTCATGGTGTTGAAAAGCACCAAGCGTTTGTGATCGCACCAATCGAATCACGTCCTGAAAAGATTGCTCTGGTTCAAGTTGTACGCGAATCGGAAGATTATTGAGGAGGATCCCGATTATCCGCGTGAACTCGGGCAGGGTCCGTTCGGCCATTGGCGAACCGACCAGGATGTCGTTGCGGCCCGAATGTCGATGAAGCAACACAAAATAGGATGCAAACAACAGGATGTACGGAGAGGCGCGCAACTTGCGCGCTGTCGTGGCCAGCACCTCAACGGTTCGCGCAGAGAGCGTTGCGCTTGCAACGCCGAAGTTACTATTGACAAGATTGCGTCGGGGGTAGTCCGATGGCAGGAAGAAGGGCTCAACATCAGCCATTTCTCCATGCCAGTAATTGAAGCTTTCATCCCATTCTACTTCCCTGGCAATTTGCCACGAAACATACTCTTCGTACTGAACAGCAGCCGGCAGCTCTGACGTTTCTTTACCAACTGTCTTCTCTTTGTAAAGGTGAGCAAGTTCCGACAAAAAGACGTCCAAACTCCAACCGTCAAATGCGATGTGATGAACGCAAACTAGCAGCACGTGGCGCTCATCCGATTCTTTGACAAGGCAGGTTCTAACCGGTGGCTTCTTGGTAAGATCGAACGGCAGCGAGCGCGTTTCCTGCAAAACCCGCATCGTGTGTTCGGAACGATCAGCCGACGTGACATTCGAGACATCAACCAACAGGAGGGGCTCAGCGTATTCGACAACTTCTCCGATCGGAGCCAATGGGTCGGGATACCTCGTCCGCAGAATTGCGTGACGCTTGATCAGCGACTCGACTGCGGATTTCAGCATCGCTGAGTCCAGGAGGCCGTTTTCAACTGATCCTTCGAGTGCCCAGGCGGCTGAAATGTTGAGTACCGCGCGGCCAGGAGCCAACTTTTCCACAAACCAGATCCTTTTCTGGCTGTATGACAGTGGTACATGGCGGGTCTTCCGCTCCATCGTGCTCACGTCGTTCGCTGGAGTGTCGCCGTCGCTGGGTGGTTGGTACCGAGTTACTCCGTCAATTGTGATGATCGAGGACTCGTCGGGCGACTGACCTTTATCGTTTGCGTCCATTAGAACACATTTTGGGTGACTCAAACGATCTTTTCAATTTGATCGGCAAGGTCGGATAAAATCGGAAAATCAAACAGGTCAACCACGGAAAGCTTCACGCCCAGCGTGTCGTTGATGACTGCGATAGTGCGCGTCGCATTTAGTGAGTGACCGCCAATGTCGAAGAAATCATCAGAAATTTCGATGTTCTCGGCCGACAATACTGTTGACCAAATTTCAACCAGCGATTTTTGTATAGGTGTAAGATTGGCATCCGCAGCCTCAACGTCTTTCGTCTTCGAGTTGGCTACAGCGCCCAGCTTGCCGACGGCCCGTCGGTCAACTTTTCCGTTTGGCAATAGCGGCATCGACTCGACAATCTCAATACGCGCTGGCACAAGGTGCCTGGGTAGTTTCGCTGCAACGAACGCTTTCAACTCTTCTGCACGTAGCTTGCTGCCAGGCCGTATCGTCACATAAGCGACGAGCTGCTTCTGAGCACTATCGCTTGTGCTGACAGTTTTTGGTCTGCTAGTTAGCATCAGAATTTGTGTGTGGAGCTCGTTCGGTAAGAATATCATACGGATTCATTGCATCATCCGGTACGCCTTCAATTTGCAGAAACTGGCCGAGGTTCAATTCCTTTGCATAACGAAGGGCAATGGATGCGGCAACATCATCAGCGAGGGCCAGACCGGTTGAATCAAAAACTGTTCGCTGCGCAGCAAGGTGGGAATACTTGTGCGTGTCCCGAACAAGCACCTCCAAATCCGCCCCAATTTCGTCATCGCTAAGTTGCTGGCATTCGCCCTGTTGGCGAGCTTGTTCGCGGTGATCCGGGCATACATACGAATTGAGTAGAAACGATCGGGCTAGCTCGGTCTTACCTGGGAAATCTGCCCCGGCGGCGTTGATATGCAGCCACGGTTTGGTCTGCAAGTTACCAAACAACGGACCTTCTCCGATGTCTAGCGACGTGGCAGTACACAGAACGTCGACGACCGGAACCAATTCGTCAATTTCCATGGGCGTCATTTTTAGATCAAGACCGGCACTTCTGCAGCGTTCGCGGAGGGAGGCAGCGACCGTTGGGTCGCGATCAGAAATCAGAACGTGTTCAATCTCGATTACCCGCGAAAGGGCGTGCAACTGCGTAACGGCCTGTGCGCCACAGCCAATCATTCCCACGACCGTTGAATCCTGCTTGGCCATAATCTTGGATGCAAGGGCCGACGTTGCGCCGGTTCGCACAGCCGTCAGGAACGTGCCATCAACAAGCCCTGAAAGATGACCGGTATCTGTCTCATAAATACTGATCGTTCCCAGAATGGTTGGCAAGTTGAACCGCTTTGGGTTTTCCGGATGATACCCAACCAGTTTGATCACCACCGGACCGTCGCCAACTCGTGACGGCATCCACTCAACAAGGCCTGGGCAAGGCTTGTGGTAGTGGAAAGCCGTCGAGTGGCGGTACATTTAACA
>CBDTVC010000435.1:0-3746 GCA_965363925.1 uncultured bacterium
CGAAAATCTCTTCACAGTGTCACATATGCGAATCTCTATTTATCTGTTCGCCGCAGCGCTACCGTTTCTGGTGGGCGGCTGCCAATCCGGAGGTCCCTCCTTGGAATCTGAAGTGAGTAGCCTGTTTTCGGAATACGATGCGTCGGACGTCCCCGGCGCTGTGGTGATGGTACTTCACGGAAACGAGTTGCTGTTGAACGAATCGTTCGGACTGGCCGACGTGGAGGCGAAGGAGGCCGTAACTGCCAGTACAAATTTCAGGCTAGCGTCTGTTACGAAACAGTTCACGGCGGTCGCCACCCTGAAGTTGACTGTGGATGGCAGCCTTTCGCTATCGACGACGCTCTCGGATCTCTTTGTGGGTTTTCCTAAATACGGCGCTGCGGTTCAGATACAACACTTGCTCTCGCATACGTCGGGGTTGATCGACTACGAGGATATCATGCCGGACTCGACCACGGTGCCGATTCTCGACGCACAAGTCCTTGACCTGTTGCGTAGTGAGGACTCGACCTATTTTGCGCCCGGTACCCAATATCGGTACAGCAACTCTGCGTACGCAGTACTTGCGATGATTATCGAGCAGGTTTCCGGAGACTCCTTTTCATCGTTCCTCAGAGAACAGATTTTTGCACCGGTTGGGATGCAGAATACGGTCGCCTTCGAACAAGGAATTTCTCAGGTCGCACATCGGGCCTTCGGACATTCTCTAGTTGACGGTGCGTTTCGCAGGACCGATCAAAGTACAACAAGCTCGGTGCTGGGCGATGGTGGTGTCTATTCGTCAGCTTACGATCTTCGTAAATGGTACGACGCCCTGGATTCGGGGAACGTGTTGGCTCCAGGTTTGATTGCTGCAGCTACATCGGCGCAACCGGGAACGGTACACGAAGAGGGCGTTGGATATGGCTACGGATGGTTTGTCGATGAGCTTTCCGGATTGAAGAACGTTCGGCACAGTGGAAGCACGATTGGGTTTCGAACCGATGTAGAGCGATTCCCAGAAGTGGGGTTGACAGTTGTTGTTCTTACGAATCGCAATGAAGCCGACGCAGAGGGTCTTGCGAAAGAAGTGGCGAAGCTATATCTGGAGCAACTCCGAGACAGCTAGCCCCCGTCACGGTCAAGTGCCACTTGAAGTTTGGCCAGCAGGTCTTGATGGTTCCCAATTTCACTTGCGTTTGTCTGCGGGTCCAGATCCAAGCGCTCAAGGTCTTCCAACAAGAACGTGTGGGCTTCTCTGATGCGCCCCTGCTTACCAATGGCAACGGTCGTATATCGCCTAACTGCGGGATACATCGGATGTGCAACATCCAGTAGCGACAACGCAGTTGATAGTCTTTCGTAAGCTTCGTCGTAATCTTCGAGTGCAAGCCTGGTTAGACCGCGATAGTATTGGTTCGTAACATTTTCAAGCGATGATCCGGGAATTAGCTTGTCGCGACGATCGGCGACGTCGAGCAGGATACTATCGGCGAGCGTATACATGAAGCGATCATAATACATCGCCCCCAGGTTGTTGGCTGTTGTAAGCGTATGCATATGATCTTTTCCGATCGTATTCCCCAGTATCGATATAGATTGCTTGGCCAGGGCCAGCGCCCTCTCCGGCTCTTCCGCTTCAATTCCCACGGAAATACTGCTCATCACTGATGCGGCCCCGGAATTCGTTTCCAAATCGCCGAGCTGCTTGTAGATATCTAGAGATCGCTCGAGGTATTCCATCGTCCCGGCTCCTTGACCGATGTCCGAAAGCAGGTTTGCGACTTCACGTGAGTTGGGACCATACTTCTTTTCGAAATTTGATACCACGCGCTCGAATAGGACCGGGTCACTTTCCCGGCCAACAGAAAATACAAGCCAGCCCATTGCCCGCAGCGTACGCTCATCCAGTTCGCCGAAGAGTTCGCGGCGACGTTCAAACACAGGTCGGAGCGCGATGGCACTTGAATCGTATCGGCTGTTACGATGATGCATTACACCTATTTGAAAGTGCGTTTCAAGTTGATCCTCCTCAGGGACATCGTTGTTCAACGCGATGTGCCTGGCCCGTTTTAGGAGTGAATCGGCGCTCGCAGTTGCGCCATTCATCACCATGAGGTTCGCAGCAACATTGAGAATGGCAACGCTCGCAACCGGGTTGTCGGAAATAGAAGCATTCAATTCGTCAATAGCTGGGCGGACTAGTAACAACGCCGCCTTCGTTTGTTTGTCATCGTTCGATGAACCTACGGAGCCTTGGCCCAATACGTTGACCATGAAGTCTTTGACGCTCTCCGCACGGGCCAAGGCGGCCTCGGCCTCGTTACGCTGATGCGAGAGTGTTGTGATCCAGCCAACCGTGAGCGCAAGCAGTAGGAAGGTTGCGAGCGCAACCGTCCACGACAACGCAGGGTTTCGGTGGTAGAATTTTCCAACGCGGTATCCAAGAGAGGATGGACGGGCGAGTATCGGCAGTCCCTGCTGATATCGTTGAACATCATCTCTAAGTAGTACTACGGATTCATACCGGTCACCAGGATTCTTCCGCAGCGCTTTCAGAATGATTGTATCGAGGTCGCCAGTGAGTGCTTTGGCAAGGCCCGGGGTCGTCATTGCCCGCTTCTTTGCTAGAAGTTCAGCCGGGACTTTTTGTTTGGATCCGTCAGACTGCGTTATCAATCCGGCCGATCCAACCACATCGCTTGGACGCGTTGGCTCCGTATCGCACACCGCCCGAACAACGTCCGGATACGATCGTCCGGTCATGGTAAACGGACGATGTCCAGTCAGCATTTCGTAAAGCAACACGCCGAGACTATAGACGTCACTTGCCGTCGAGATCGACTCCCGCCGGATGTGTTCGGGTGAAGCGTATTCTGGAGTTAGAAATTGAACATCGGCAGCGGTCATCGGAACGGTCACTCCAGTGATGTCCGCGTTTAGCACTTTTGCGATTCCAAAGTCGAGCAGTTTGACATGTCCGTCATCCGTCACCAAAATATTGGACGGCTTAATGTCACGGTGTACGACAAGATTTTGGTGTGCGTAATGAATGGCTTCACATGCATCCTGGAAAATCTCGAGACGCCTGAGGATGCTCAGGTTGTGACGATCAGCATACTTTGTTATCGGAATACCATTTACGTACTCCATTACAAAGTAGGCCAGACCGTCGTCTGTGGACCCAGCGTCAATCATCTTTGCGATCCCCGGATGATTCAGGCTCGCCAAAATATGTCGCTCCAATCTGAAGCGGGCCAGAACCGCATCGGTGTCCATTCCACGTTTCACAACCTTGATCGCAACGTGGCGTGAGAAGCCATCGCCGCGTTGCTTGGCCAGGTAGACGTTCCCCATACCGCCAGTCCCAACCTTTCGGATCAGTTGATAGGGACCTATGGACTGATTCTTGAGCTCGGCCGCTGCGGTCACGGATCCAAACAGATCTGCGGCTTCTCCTGCCGGCTCATCGAGAAACGAGTCAGCATCCGGTGTCAGACGCAACATCTCGAGTACGGCCTTCGCGAGTAGCGCATTTCCCTTGGACTGAGCACGAACAAACTCCGATTGCTCTACTGTCGGCAGGTCTATGGCCTTGTCGACGAGGTCGATAATGGCTCGCTGCATTTCTTCATCTCGGAACTGTTCAGATTCAGAAGACATTATTCCGTGACAAGCATTGTTAGGGTTTTCGGGGTGATGAGCGTTCCTTTCAATGGTTCTGCTGTGGGCGCCGGCAGCGCGCGGCTGAATTATGGTCAGAT
>CBDTVC010000436.1:0-3742 GCA_965363925.1 uncultured bacterium
GACGCCTCGGCGCGGGCGTCTACGTCGTGCTCCTTCGTGCGGGCGACGCGACCGAGAGTCGAAAGGTGCTCCTACTCCGTTAGGCACTGCGCTCCTGCGCGCCCTAAGAAGTCATTGCGGGAGTCCGAGTGCGATCTTTGCGCGTCTCCTCCAGGAGACCGCCGCAACACCGGAGGTACAATGTGATAGATAAGTTCACCGCGATCTGTCCGAAGCGTGGAACCGAGCCAATCGCCCGTAGGCGTAGGCCCCACACGCTAACCCTCCAGCCACCTACGAAACTCGGCTCCATTCCACGATGCGAGCCGCGGCTCGGCAGTCTATCCTACGGTGATATTTCACACTTTGAACAATTAAGCGGGTTTGCAATGAAGATTCGACACTACCAGACGTTACTCCTCTCAGCGTTTGTCCTGTTTTTTGCGAGTGCTTGTCAGCAAGCCGGCGACACCGCTTCAGCAACGGCAGACAATTTCAGCGATAACCACGGACAAGCGGGCATTATTGACCCAAACTCAAAACCAACCATTCTTCAGATTGCCGTCGGCTCTCCTGATCACACAACGTTGGCAGCTGGCGTAGTGGCAGCCGAACTACAGAACGTTCTATCCAACCCTGGTCCGCTTACCGTTTTTGCCCCGAACAACGCCGCGTTTGACAAGCTGCCTGCTGGCACCCTGGAGGAGCTCCTAAAGCCAAAAAACAAAGCCAAGTTGGGCAAGATTATTACGTCGCATGCCTCACCGGGTACGTTCAAAGGAGACCTGCTAAAAGACGGCGACGAAATCTACCTGGCAACGGGACAGTATGTTGACGTCGAAGTCAGAGATGGCGACACCTACGTGAATGGCGCAAAGATTCTTGGAACCGTTGACGCATCCAACGGCGTTGTGCACGTTGTGGACACGGTCTTCCTATTTGACATGTAGTAGCAAGTGGTGTCAGTTGGACACAGGCACTGGTTCAGTCTCAGCAACTGCAACGACATAGTTCTTGCCGTAGACTTTTGCGCACTTGGGGCACGTGGTGTAGAAATAGTAAATCTTCTTCGCGTGCTCCCCGTGTGCACTAACGTTTGACTCCGTTTCGTTTTCCCACTTCGGAACGTCTTTGAATGGCCCCTCGAATACTTTAGTCAGATAGTCTCCAGTCATCCTGACCATCTCCTGGCCCGGAACGTCTGTCGTCACCGCGAAATAGTGTTCGCCTTTCCAATTCGAGGGATCGTGAGACAGCACGATGAAGTCCTCGTCGCTACGGGCATCCGCTTTCTCGATATCCGCAAAAGTTTTTGCGAATACCTTTCCCATATTCGTTGGCATGTGCAGTATGCTTTTGGTTGCAGCTTTCAAGAAAAGCTTGTCTTCAAAATGTAGCCTTTGGTTGTCCCAGTGGGCCGGATCGAATCGTGGACAACAGTTTGTCGGATTGTCGCTCGTGTCGTAATGGGGTAGTGAATTTGTTTCCATGATTCTACCTCATGTTTTGTGTTTACCGTTGCCGATTCCCTACGGCGGATATTACCCACGGTATTGCAATACTTGTGTCAGGCCGCCCCACGATTGACACGCCCGGAAATGTCGAATCAATTCGTAGGACAGCGGTAATGAAACAATTGAGCACGGCGGCGGCGTTCGGGACGGCTACTACCGTAGATATTTCCGCTGATCCGGCTCGCACCCCGACAATTGCGTGGGCATCTCCCCTACACGATGATCGATGTTGCCGGAACGCAAATTATCTTTGGTCCAAATAGTGTGTCAGGTAGCATAGTATGCACAGGAAGCATTGCCAAGCGGCATGAAATAGAAGATTGACTGGTTTGAGGAATACGATGCCAACTAAACGAAACGTCCCCTTCTTCCCTTGGCTTCTGTTGATTGTCCTGCTTGTGCCGATCGGTTGCGACAGCGGCACACCAGAAGACGATCCGGCCCTGACGCCGAGAATCATTGCTCCGGGTCACGGATCTATCGACAATCCGAATGCGCTATTCCTCGAATGGATGGCACCGGGCATTGCCGAGGCTTTCGACATTGAGGTCGCAACAGATCCACAGTTCGGAGATCTCTTTCTAAGAGTTGACCATAATCTATCATCGGCACTGACGGTTTCTGCGCTTGAGATTGGTGAACAATACTACTGGCATGTTCGCTCGATTGTCGACGACGAAGTGGGTGATTGGTCACCAACCTGGACGTTCACATCCGCCTCGGAAGCCTTTCTTCCGCCAATCCCCTTCCTTTCTTTCCCTGAAACCGAAGCGACGGGTTTGCCAACAACCGTGATGGTCGGATGGGAACCAGCGCCTGGCGCGCTTAACTACGAATTACACGTTTCGATGGAGCCCGGCCTGGAACGAAGGGTAGCGGAGATGACCGTCAACGAAACGCGTCAAAGTGTTCGGGGGCTTGTAAACGGATATACCTATTACTGGCGCGTTCGCTCAAACAATGGTTTGGGTTCGAGCAACTGGTCTCTGGTTCGCAAATTTGTTTGCGTCTTGTAGAGAAAGTCTATTCGCTCCGCATCCTTAGATTAGAACGATGTTGCCTTCGCCAAAACATACTTTGACATTCCTCCCTGTTGTCGCGCTTGTCGTCATTCTAGCGGCCTGCGACAACACCGGCACAAGTGAACCCGAGCGCGATCTGGATACGGAGTTGATCACAGCGTTGACAATTGATGGTCAGCGAAAACTGACCAACTTCATACTCCCGGAAAGTCACGACCTGTCCGCGATTCCTCAAGACGCGGCGAACCCCCTCACGATCCAGAAGATCGAGCTCGGCAAATTGTTGTTTCACGAAACAGCGCTCGGCTCGAAACCGCGTCAGGAAATTGGACGGGGAACGTATAGTTGTGCGACCTGTCACCATGCCGCCGCTGGGTTTGGAGCCGGTCGCATGCAGGCGATCGCTGAGGGTGGTTCTGGTTGGGGCGTGCGTGGTGAACTGCGCAGATCAAATCCAGCTTACGCCGATACCGAAATTGACGCTTCTAATCTCCTTTCGGCGACTGTACTGAACGTTGCTTTCCAACGGGTCATGCTTTGGGATGGATCAATGGGCGCCAACGGCCCGAACGAAGGAACCGAAGCGCTTTGGAAACCGGGTACGGCGACCGAAACAAATTTTCTTGGCTACGACGGGCTCGAAGCTCAGTCGATAGCGGCCCTGGCAACTCATCGGATGGCCGATTTTGATTCGTCTATTGTATCTCGACATCCAGCGTACGTTACGCTGTGGGACCAGGTCTTTCCGGGTGAAGCGGTGTCGGCCCTGAATGTTGGGCTCGCCATGGCTGCTTACCAACGAACCGTGTTATCCAATCAGGCACCGTTTCAGCGATGGCTGCGAGGCGACTATTCGGCAATGAGCGATGAAGAGAAACGGGGCGCTCTTGTATTCACGCTGAAGGGTCAATGCGAAACGTGTCACACGGGCCCGGCTCTAAACTCCATGGACTTTTATGCCCTTGGAATGCCGGATATGAATGGCCCCGGACTCATCGGAGAGATTCCGATCGCTTTGGGGCGCGGCGGATTTCTAAACGACCGTTCTGAAGACTTCAAGTTCAAAGTGCCGCAGCTCTACAACCTGATTGACTCGCCGTTTTACGGACACGGGGCATCGTTTGAGTCCATCAGGGAAATAGTTGAGTATTACAACGACGCCGTCCCAGCGGTATCGTTGCCACCGGATATATTGGCGCCGCGTTTCGAACGCTTAAACCTCACGGA
>CBDTVC010000437.1:0-3730 GCA_965363925.1 uncultured bacterium
TTTGCGCCGATCCCCCAGGTCATATAGAATCCGAAGACCACGGCCAAGCCAATGAAGATGGGACCAAAAGCAACAATAATTTCCATTTCTCCGTCTCCGATCTGAGATCCTGTTACCGACGATCGCCGGCACCAGCATAGAATTTCCTGTGAGTCACTAGCGGGCGATCAATAGGCGCAGGCGATCGCCGACCTTTTCAGCGTAATCCGCAAGATCACCAACCCATTCGATCAGCTGGTACCACATCATCACGGAGACAGGCTTCAGTTCGTCTTCATGCGCAAACAAACTTCGGGCAAGAGCAATTCCGAGGTTGTCCGTATCGTCTTCTATCAAGTTCAACGCTTCCACCATCTCCTCAACCCGATTTGCTTCGCGCCCGCGAAAACCTATCGCCAGAAGCTCATCCAGTTCTTCAATTACCAACGCTGACTGGTCACACGCATCGACGCACCGGCGTACTAACGCCAACATCGGCTCCTTCATGAACTCCGGTATCTGCATTTGTCGTTCGACCAGCAGTCCTGCGATATCCTGCGCCGTATCTGCGATCGAGTCCTGCATCTGAAGGACTTCAAGAAGATCACGGCGGTCAACGGGCATAAACAAGCTCTTCGGCAAGGCGCCACGCATCTCGTTCTTGACGGTGTCCGCCGCTGCCTCTCGCTCGAAAATCTTGTCTTTAATAGCGATTACTGCCTGTTCGTCTTGCGCAGCCAATGCTTCAAATAAAGGTGGGACTTCGTGAGCGCATTCAAGGACAATACGCATGTGTTGCTGAAGGGCTGAGAAGGGTGACTTGCCGAACAGGTTTCCAAACGGATTTGAAGATGCCATGATTGCTGACCGCTAATGTTTTACAAATGCGGCTACAATGTAAATACCAAAGCGACAAGTGGCCACCAGTCGCCATATTTATTTCGGGCACGTGATTGCAACGCGCGACTCATGACCTCCCGTCGAGGTTTGTTGTTTGGACTTGGCTTCGCGAGTGTTGGAAGCGTCGTGCGTTCTGGGAAGGGCAGGTGCCGCCCTAACTGAATACTGTGCGAAGCGTCCGTCTTGGCGACATCGTGGCTGCGACAATTCGACAAGCGATCGTCGTGAATCAGGCGACTAGACGGTGGCAGGTTGCGTATTACAGAATGAGCAAAGGGTGATGTCGAGCGAGGGAGCTGTCTAACCAAAGCTTGCACTGGGCAAACGCCCGGCGCATTGTGGATCGCATTGACAGCGATCCACAAAGTCGCTACTCTGCGGACTGTTTGGCGTGACCTTTGCCGGTTACGCTTCCCTACGTTATCCAAGCCTAGTGCTATTTCAACTCAACTCTGCTCACTCGATCAGTATGCTTTCTAGAAAGACTGGAATCACGGTTGCCTTGATCGTAATCGGTTCGGCTACTCTGGTCGGTTGCCGTAAGACGACCACAGACCCTATTACCTTGTCGCTCAATATTGGTGAGTCCGACTATGACGGCTACGGTTCGATTGGAATAGATGGAAGGATTATCCCTCCGCTATCTCAGAGTTCCACGACCCGATCGTACGAAGATAAGTCCGAGCCCGTGTTTCGCTTCAGCACTTCACTCGATTCTGTCGAACGTGAGGAGGATGCGATATTTGATCCGTCTGGATTTTTCGTTGATGACGATGGGGGGCGAATTTATGTTATCGATCGCGGAAGACAACAGGTGCGATCGTTTGACGCGTCGGACGGTAAGTTCCTAACCGCCTATGGCGCGGGAAAAGGTGACGGGCCGAACGAAAATCGGCTGATTAGCGGAGTGAACGTCGACGCTGACGGAACCGTTTGGATACTGGGGACGCGACGTCGATTAGTACGAAGCTATAATTCAGCTGGCGAACTGCTCACAACGAGTAAATTCGAGATGGATACAAACGCATTTGCTAGAATAGATTCTGGTTATGTCCTTCTTGGTGGAATGAATCGCCCCAAAGTATTCAGTTTCTTTTCTGAGGACGGCACCCGCTACGCGGAGGCGATAACGTTTGCGAAGAAACCTATCCTTAACATTGGTATGACGGGTGCTTTGATCCCTAGCGACAGCGGATTTGTATACGTCGGACTGTATTCGGGACGGGTTGCGAGATTTCGCAACGACGGCTCATTAGGGTTCTTTCGGTCGACTCTCTATCCCACGATTCCCCCTCGCCTAAGCGGCTCCGGCCTGTTGCAGGAGGTCGAAGGCCCGATTCGTGCTCGGTTTCCGACCAATTCCCACGCGAGTACCTTTTATGTTGGAGCGCTCGGCAAAGAGGATTCGTTTATGGATGCGTATGACCTTCGAGACGGATCATATCTTTACTCAATTCCAAACCCAGTGACGCGCGAGGACGGATGCTGGGTAGTTTGGGTTACGGATCGCCACCTCTATTCGTCGTGCCCGAGTGGTGACATCGCGCAGTGGAGTCGGCCGCTGTCGTCACGGCAATAAGCCAGTTTGTTTCGGGTTTACAACCCAAGCTTACATCGGACAAAGGTCCAGACCACGCCGGGATTCCTGGTATTCGCTGTGGACAAGCCACTTCATCTCGGGGCTTCGAAAACGTAGCTTGCTGACATACCTGTTGCTATAATGCAGCGGTCTATAGAATTGAGTTTTAAGGCCGTCGTGTTCGGGCCGCTCGTGAGATGGAATTGAATCATGGTTAACGAATCAGATGTGCTTGAATACGCTGTCGGCGAGGGAGAGGACGCTCTTTTGGAGCTGCATCACTGGCTCGCTTATGGTGGACTGACGTTTCTTGGTGGTGCGGCGGCGTTCTGGTTGCCGTACACGTTAATTTTCTCGGTGCTAACGATTCTTGCTGTCTTGTTCGTGCCGTACATGCTTTGGAAGCTATACGTCGGTGGTTGGCACAAAGCGATCTGGATCTTTGCGATAGTTGTACTGATTCCGCTAGCCGCATCTCGTCTCGTGGCATCTGAAAACTTTCTACTGAAATTTCTTTTGATTGCGGGGCCGCTGATCGCATTCTATACTTACACTTGGATCCTTCGCCTTGTACTCGGAGAACACCTTGACGAACTGCGAGCCGCAAGACTGTCCGACTATGAGCGCTCAAGGAATGCCTTATAACCAAAGCTTGCACCGGGCAGCGCCCGGAGCATGTGGGTCGCCTTCGGACCCCTTCTGTTGCTACGACGGGCTCAGTGAGGTCACTGATAGCACGTTGCACTACCGACCCTTTGTAAAAGGAGTCGTTGAATGACAAAAGATAAGATCTCACAGGCTCCCAACACTTCTGAAGGGATGGGGTTGTTTGGGCGCTTTCTCTCACTTTGGGTAGCCGCCGCCATCGTGGTGGGTGTTTTGGTAGGGCAGTTCGCTCCCTTCATCCCCGAGGCCTTGTCGCGTTTCGAGTATGCCCAAGTGTCGATCCCGGTGGCGGTACTGATCTGGGCCATGATCTTTCCCATGATGCTGCAAATCGACTTCAGGTCGATTCTCGGCGTACGCCGTCAGCCCAGAGGGTTGATCATCACGACAACAGTGAACTGGCTGGTCAAACCTTTCACCATGTTTGCCATCGCCTGGTTTTTTCTGACTGTGGTGTTCGCGCCCCTGATTTCTGCTGAACGGGCCAGCGAATACCTTGCCGGGGCCATCCTATTAGGTGCTGCGCCCTGTACGGCCATGGTTTTCGTGTGGAGCTACCTCACTCGCGGCGACGCCGCCTACACTCTGGTTCAGGTGGCGCTCAAC
>CBDTVC010000438.1:0-3729 GCA_965363925.1 uncultured bacterium
GAGCGGAAGAAAGGACTCCAACGGACACGGCACCCACATCGCGGCGACCGCAGGTGCAGAGGACGACAACGACGGGATTGTCGGTGTTGCGCCGAAGGTGCAAATTCGGAGTCTTCGCGTTATGACCGGCCAGGAAATCGACGATGGGGGTGAACTGGATCTTTCAACGGCGATTGCCGCGCTGGAGGAGGTGCTTCGATACAAAATGTCGAATCCAGGGATGCCAGTTGTGGTGAATATGAGCCTGGGCGCTGATATTGGCACACAGTATTATAACGCTCTCGACGACGCGGTCGAGGCTGCAGTTAAGCAGGGTGTGGTAGTGGTAGTCTCAGCTGGAAACGATGGCGCTGATGCTTCCATGTTTACCCCCGCTCACGCAGCAGGGGCAATCACGGTTGGCTCCTACGATCAGGACGATCAATTTTCATGGTTCTCTAATTACGGCTCGGTTGTAGACATCCTTGCTCCGGGAGCGAATGTGTTGTCCGCCATTCCGGGGAGCGAAATGCTTGAGGAAATGTCAGGCACTTCCACATCCGCGGCCCACGTTTCGGGCGCAGCAGCCCTGTACCTCTCGCAGAATCCGCAAGCAACGCCGGAGCAGGTCCGCAATGCGTTGGTGAATGCCGGTCGACCGGACATCGGCAACGTCCCTGCTGGAACAACCAATCGCACGGTTTATGTTGGGGCGGACAGTGACCTGTTCGAGAACAGTCTGCCGCCCTTCCTCAGCTATGCGATTATTTCCGGCCGCGACATCGAGTTCGACGCAAAAGTCTCCATCGACCGAGAAGACAGCGCACCTGAAAACGCTAACGTCATGGCGAAAAACGATCTGAAAATTAAGAATTTTCAGTCATCGGTGGAAGGGTTCGGCTATCATGGTGACGGCACAAACAAGGAAGAAGCGCTGGTTACTTTCAAACCGCGCTACAATCCGGTAGGTCTTGAGGTACATCACAAGGTCCGCAATAAGATCGACGTTCCTGAATTTGACGCAAGGGAGTATGTCTCCAAGGCCACTCGCTACTACGACGGCGATCTTAATCTCTCGGGGCACTACGATTTGGGTACCGAAGACACACCTGTAATCTGGTACGTCAAGGGCAAGCTGAAAACGAGCGGCAATGTAACGTTGTCGGGATACGGAGCTTTTATCACGGAAAGTGGTGCCGAGATAAAGCATGCGGTGTCCTCCTCTTCCACTACCGAAGGGGCAACGGCGATCTACACCAAGGGTGACTTTAAGGTTCACGAAACAGGGTCGTTGAAACTATCCGGCCAGATCTACGCCGCCGACGTCACCTTTGAGTCGGAAGTGGTCTTGTACGGATCAATCACCGCCCGCGGCTCGGTCAAGTTCACAAACAAATCCACGGTAGTTCTGAAGTACCGTCAACCGACTGCAGCGCTAGTCACGCCCTTCTGGCACTAAGCCGTGAACGGCCTTCGGCGTGTACACAGTTAGCAATGCGGGCGGTTTTCTTCACGAAAGCCGCCCGTTTTTTTGCATTCTTCGGCGCGGTCATCGCCTGCAGTAATTGCAGCGTCTTCCGCCGGCGAACTAGTGGTGGACTGGGGGATGACGACACTGTTCTGTGTGACACGGCATTCGACACCGCGTGAGCAATTGGTGCAAAGAATCGGTGTCAGTTCGAACGGACCGATTGCTCTTTTTCGAACTCGTCAAACGTCATCGTCTGGAATCGGTCGGAGTCGACATAGGAAAGGAGAAGCAGGAATCGACCCCTGTTGTAGAAACCACTGGTTTCACCAAGTATTTCGCCTTCAGCGTCGGCAAATATCATCGTCGGCGTACCCACGACTTTCATGGCCTGAGCAAACGACCGCTCCGTAAATGCCTCGCCGTTAAACGAGACGGTCTCTCGTGAGTCGAGATCAATGCTGACAGAGACAAATCGATTCTTCAGTAGTGACAAGATATCAGGATCGGGGAATGTCTCTCTCTTCATCCGTTTACAGATCCCACACCACTCAGCCTCGACAAAAACAAAGAGCAGCTTGTGGTCCGTAGATGCAACTGCCTGTCCTTCGTCGAGGGTGCGCCAGTCGGGATCAGATTGAGCGCGTGCAAACCCTGGACTGCTCAGCAGAACCAGCAAGATTGTCGCTCTTGCGAAGATCAAATTGTCGGACGGCAAAGTTGAGGCTGCATTCATGGGGTTATCGGTCGTAAATCTGTAGACCCGGGTAAAAGTCAGCCCACCCGAACCAGTAGCCTGTATACGACTGAGCAGCTTTCAGTCTCCGCCCCGCTCCTCTCCCGGTTACTGCGGTGCCAAACACGTCCCAACGGTTGCCATCGCTGTCTTCCATGACGACAGGAAGGGCATCTTGCACGGCAGAGAACGTCAGGTTCGGATCCGAGGTCCTATCCAATTCGAATGCAACAGCGAAGTTTAACGCAGCACTTCCGACGACAATGTAGTCTGTGTTGTCGATTGTGTCTTCAATTAGCCGAACACCACCCGTGAAGTCCGTGATGGGATACACCTTGGGAATTCTCGATGTCGGGATAATGCCGTGGACGCGCACCTTCCTACCTAGCCTCCCATCAAGACTACGAATGGGAAATAGAATCTGGGCAGGATCTGTACTGTAGCTTGATCCGTACGTAAAGGTCTGGTAGGCTCTCGCAAATCCGGTATTTGTCGTAAGGACTTCGCTATCCGGGAACATTGCCTTCCAGGTTTTCCACGTGGTCTCAACAACCTGATACGTTTCAACAGTGCTTCCGCTGTTTGAGCCACTAACGCTCCGTAACTGCATCTGTGACCAATTGCTGTCCGTTTCTCGATCGTATGGCAGCAGATTGTTTCGAAAGAGTTTTCCCGAAACACCAAACTCAGTCACCGAACCATTGAGCGTGCGGTTCCACGCCGTGGCCGTACCCGTCAATGGGCAATAGGTCATTGCAATTGGAACCCCGCTCATTTCGTCATTGACGATTTCGTGCCAGTCCAGAACCTGGTGAGGATAGGCACGCACCTCATCCCCGATTTTTACTCCCACGACCAGCCGGAAGTCCGGCACGTAAGACGTCGCGGAAACGGGTTCAAAATTCGGAAAATCAATAGACGGAATACCATCTTTTCCTGGCCCTCCATCAACTACTTCGCTCTGCGGAATCAACCAGTTACTGCCGCCAGGTTCGCTATCCGAAACGCTGTCACAGCCAGTGACAACGATGGTCAAGAGAGCCGAGAGAAGTAGGGCGGGCACGTGGAAATACGAACGGAAATGCAAATGGAACCGTGCCATATCAACTTTTGGATCGTTTGGTAAATCCATTCTTGGTCCGTCCGAAGTTGTAGAAGAAGGAAATTGCAGCGGCGTACGAGGTGCTTGGTTGTGTGCCTCTCAGCCACTGGGCGATGGGGTATCGTCCTGAAAGACGCACATCCGAACGTGTACTGAGCGAATACTGGATTGACGGTGCCAACGAAAGCCAGCGCCCACCCGTATTAAAGATCTTGGCTTCATTCCGTTCGTCTTGTGTAGTGGTCCTGAATAGGACTGCTAACGAGTAAGATACCCCGGCGGCAAAACTTCGTGGGCCTGCAGAATGTCCAGCACCCACAGCAAGGGATAGCTCATTACCAAAACGGTATCGATCGGTAGCGTCGAAACGATTGTTCAAACCCGAAAAACGGAAGTTGGCCGTCGTAAAAATGGATGCTTTCGATCCCGGCAACATGGAATGAG